>CAJBSQ010000031.1 GCA_903958265.1 uncultured Planctomycetaceae bacterium | reverse complement strand
CCCGCCTGGCCCAATCGCGACCGCTTCGTGCTCTCCTGCGGCCACGCGTCGATGCTTCTCTACTCGCTGATCCACCTCGCCGGCATCCGCCGCGCGGGCGGGGCGCCGGCTGTGTCGCTCGACGAGATCAAGAAGTTCCGCCAGCTCGACAGCGTGTGTGCCGGCCACCCCGAGCACCACATGACCGCCGGCATCGAAACGACCACCGGCCCCCTGGGCCAGGGCTGCGGAAACTCGGTCGGCATGGCGATCGCCTCGAAGTGGCTTGCCGCCCACTACAACCGGCCTGACCACGTCGTCTTCGACTACGACACCTACGTGCTGTGCAGCGACGGCGACCTGATGGAGGGCGTGGCCTCCGAGGCGGCGTCGATCGCCGGCCACCTCGGCCTGGCCAACCTCTGCTGGCTCTACGACGACAATGAGATCACGATCGAGGGAGAGACGCACCTCGCCTTCACCGAGGACGTCGGGAAGAAGTTCGAGGGCCTCGGCTGGCGGGTCGAGCGGGTCGCCGACGCCAACGACACCGCCGCGCTCACCAAGGCGCTCGAGGCCTTCAGGGCCGAGCAGCAGAAGCCCACGCTCGTGATCGTGAAGAGCGTGATTGGCTACGGAGCCCCGAAGAAGGCCGGCTCGCATGAGTCGCACGGATCGCCGCTGGGCGCCGAGGAGATCAAGGGGGCCAAGGCGGCCTACGGCTGGCCGGTCGACGAGTCGTTTCGGGTGCCGGACGAGGTGCCGGCCTACTTCGCAGCCACGATGGCCACCCGCGGCGCGCGGGCCAACGCCGCCTGGAAGAAGACGCTCTCTGCCCTGACCACGGCCGACGCGGCCCTTGCGACCGAACTGGCCGACTTCCTCGCCGGCCGGCTTCCGGCCGGCTGGGACACGTCGATCCCCTGCTTCCCGGCCGACCCCAAGGGGCTCGCCAGCCGGGTGTCGAGCGGCAAGGTGATTCAGGGGATCAGCGGCACGGTGCCCTGGTTCTTGGGCGGCTCCGCCGACCTCGCGCCGTCGACGATGACGCTCGTGCCGGCCGCCGGCGACTTCGGCCACGGCAGCTATGCGGGCCGCAACTTCCACTTCGGCATCCGCGAGCACGGGATGGCCTCGGCCTGCAACGGGATGGCGCTCTCCGGCCTGCGTCCGTACTGCGCCACCTTCTTCGTGTTTCTCGACTACCTGAAGCCGGCCCTACGGCTCTCGGCCCTCGGGCAGCTCGGAGTGATCTACGTGCTCACCCACGACTCGATCGGGCTCGGTGAGGACGGCCCCACGCACCAGCCGATCGAGCAGCTTGCCAGCGCCCGCGCGGTGCCCGGCCTCTCGGTGTTCCGTCCTGGCGATGCCAACGAGGTGGCCGAGACCTACCGCGTGGTGATGCAGCGGAGCGATCGTCCCGCGGTCATCGTGCTCTCGCGGCAGAACATCCCCACGCTCGACCGCTCGGCAGGCTACGGCTCGGCTGGCGGCACGGCCCGCGGTGCCTACACCCTCAAGGAGGCGGCCAACGGGAAGCCCGACTGCATCCTGATCGGCACGGGGAGCGAGGTACAAATCTGCCTCGATGCCGCTGTGAAGCTCGCCGAGGAGGGCGTGCACGCCCGCGTGGTGAGCATGCCGAGCTGGGATCTCTTCGAGGAGCAGGATGCCACCTACCGGGAGAGCGTGTTTCCGGCGGCCGTGACCGCCCGCGTCGCCTGCGAAGCGGCCTGCGGCTTCGGCTGGGAACGGTGGATCGGCACCCGCGGCGTGTTCGTGGGGATGAAGGGCTTCGGCGCCTCGGGCCCCGCCCCCGCGCTCTACAAGCACT
>CAJBSQ010000030.1 GCA_903958265.1 uncultured Planctomycetaceae bacterium | reverse complement strand
GGCCGAACTCGCCGAGCAGTTTCCGGTGCCGGCCGCCCGGCTCCAGGCCGGCGCCGAGGCGGTCGCCTGACGGCGCCGGGGCCGTCCTCACCCTGGCCCTTCGCGGCAACGTGGTGTCAGCCGGCCCGCGTGTCGGTGCTCAGCGGCTCGACTGTCGCCACGTGGAACATCGGGCAGATCCGGAACTCGGCCGGCAGCCCATCGTCGGCGATGTCGGTGCCCACGAGCACGTCGTTCTTCGTCACCCACGCCATCTCGGGATGGCGGACCTCGTAGGCTTCGCCGCTCGACATCACCAGGCGAAACGGCCTGAACGGCTGCTGCCGGAGCAGTTCGCGGAACATGCCGGTCGTCATGCGGTTCTCCTCCAAAGCCACGACTCCGGAAAAAGTATGCGCGTACATGCGTGGGTCAATGCCCTGCTCCCTGCGATCCGTCACGGGCTCATGGCCAGCGGGCGATCACTTCGCGGATCGTGTCGAAGTTCACGCGGCCCGCGTCGAGGGTGCCGCGCTCGGGATGCTGGAACGTCACGCGGTGACCGCCCGCGGGGACGGGCAGCGTGACCGGCGTGGTGGAGGTGGCGCCGTCGGCATCACGATACGGCGTGCCGTCGATCAGCACTGCGGCCCCAAGCGGCTCGGTGATGAAGTTGACCACCGCCGCCGTCGCCGGCACGACCGCCGCCGTCACCTCGGGCGGCCGATCGCGGCGAGCCGGCGTCGTCGACATGCTCAGGGATGCCAGGAGCAGCGAGATCGCGAGCGTCGCTGGGACGACGGCCGCGACGAGCACCGCCGCCGCCACCGCCCGGCGTCGGAATCGGCCCGCAGCTCGCGGGGACGCCGCCGCGGCGGTATCGACCGCCGCGAGCAGCTCGCCGGCGTGGGCCGGCCGCGCGTGATGATCCCGGCTCGCGGCCGCGAGTGCCACGCGGTTGAGCTGCGCGAGCCGCGGATCGGCCGCGATCTCCCGCGCCCGCTCGCCGAGCCGCGGAAACGCCTCCGCCGGCAGGCCGGTGAGCATCTCGTAGATCACGAGGCCCGCCGCGTAGACGTCGGCCCGCAGGTCCATGCGGCCGTCGGGCGGCATGTAGCGGACCGTGCCGAGCCGCGAGAGCTGCGGGACCGCCGGCGAGAGCAGACCGAAGTCGGCGAGTTTGAGCTCGTGGTTCACGAACAGGCAGTTCGACGGCTTCACGTCGCGGTGCACCATGCCGGCGGCGTGCAGGTGGGCAAGGCCGGCGACGAGCTGCCGGGCGCAGCGGAGGCATTCGTCGGCCGCCAGCGGTCCCTGTTCGAGCCGCAGCTCGAGCGTGGCCGGGCGATAGGCCGCGTCGTTGGTGGCGGGCTTTCCCGACACGTCGTCGGCCGGGTCCATGAGCATGAAGAGGACGTCGTCGGTGCGGCCCACGTGCTGCACGTCGAGGAGGTTGGGGTGACGGCCGATCTGCTGGCTCTCGAACTGGGCCAGCGACACGACCTCGCGGCCGGCGGGATCGACCTTGCGGCCGCCCCGGGCGAGCGGCACGACCTTCACCGCCTTGAGGCCGCCCGTGGCCCGGTTGATGCCGAGCCACACCTCGCCAAAACCGCCACGGCCGATCCGCCGCACGAGGTCGAGGTCGGGGATCGACGGAGGCGGCGGTTCACGATCGGGGGTGTGTCCGGGATCGTGGGTCATGGCGCGGCTCCGCGATCGTCGGGACGCGCGGCGAGCAGCGTCTGTTCGACGTGGATCGTCACGGCGCGTTCCACGGAGGGCCGCGGGCCATCGCGGAGCGCCTCGCGGAGGCACGCCGCGAGCGACGCGGCAGGCTCGGCAGCAGCACCCAGTTCCTTCAGCCGCGCGAGGATCCGCCGCCGGGCGAGGTAGACGGCGTTCCGCGACAGCCCCGTCACCCGGGCCACGTCGGCGCCCGGCATCTCCTGGAGCACGGCCAGTTCGAACGCCTGGAACGTGGCCGGGGCCACCTCGTGCTGCACCACGTCGAGAAGCGAGGCGAGAGTGGCGAGATCGAACCGCCGCTGCCACTCGGCGTCGGGCTCGGCCGCGGTGTCGGCGAGGGCCGCGAGTGGACCGTCGTCGGCCAGCGGTCGAGCGCGGTCGGCCGGGGAGCGGCGGCGGGCGGCCACGGCGTTTCGCACCACGGTCCCGAGCCAGTCGCGAAACCGGCCGCGTGACGGGTCGTAGCGAAACGCGTCGCGACCGCGGAACACGGCGAGCATCGCCTCCTGCACGATCTCTTCGGCGGTGTGATCGGAGCAGCCGCGGCGGCGGGCGGTCGAAAAGATGAGCCGCCAATAACGCTGGTAGAACTCGTCCCAGGCGAGCGGATCGGAGGCCTCGCGAAGCCGGTCGAGGAGCGTGACCTGGGTCGGCGTGTTCATGAGTGCGACCGCGGCAGCGGCCAAGTCCTCCGACAGGACGTTCGCCAGAGATGGTCCGGCGTCGGTTCGAACAGAATACCCGTTCGGGTCGGGGAGGGATCCTGCCGCGAAGGTGGACGGAGACGGCGACCAACCCGCACGCCAGCCGCCACGTTGGCTCAACGGTCCGTCGAGGCCGCGAGCCGCTCGGCGATCCAGACCTTGATGATCGATTGGCGGGTGACCCCCAGCCGCCCGGCCTCGCGATCGAGCGATTCGATCATCCAGGCGGGGAAATCGACGTTCACGCGGCGTGCCTCGCGAAGCGGGCGTCGAGCCTTCGCGGAGTCGAGCGAGCGCGATACATCTGCGCCGGCGTCAAAGGCTTGATCAAAGTCCTTCGCTGTGGTCTTCGTCGAGCGTTTCATGGAGTCGGACCTCCTCAGGGCGTGAAAGGCAAAATCCACGAACAGATCCTGCGAGCAAAAAAGGTATAAAAACTATACATCTCCTGACGAGGGAAGACAGTTCACTCTGTGAAGACCTCAGCCACGGTGAAGTCCCATCGACGACAGATTCCCTGGCGAAGCCGCATACCGTCTGGTGAGGGCCTTACCATACGGCCTGTCCTCCCGGATGCCGCCATGCGCCGCCTTGCCATGACTCTCGCCATCGTGGTCGCGCTGCCGGCCGTCTGGCTGCTCGCGCTCCAGGCTGCCGACGAGGGGCCGACGTCTGCGACCGACCCGGCGGCGCCCGCGGTGACCACGTCAGCCACGCCGACGACCCGGCTCTATGTGAAGACCGTGCCGCCGGGAGCGCAGGTGACGCTCGACGGAAAACTGTTGGGTCCGAGCGACGGCCTATTCATCGTGCCGCCGGGCGTCTCGAGTGTGAAGGTGGAGTTCACGGGCCAGGAGCCGCGGCTGCAGCAGGTCGAGATTGTCGCCGGCCGGATCACGCGGCTGGAACTCGACTTCGCCGAGCCCGAAGCGGCTCGCCCGGCGGCAGGTGGCGTTCCCGTGGCCGTGCGAGACGGCGGTCTCGCGGCCGACGGTCGGCTGTTGCTGGCGGCAGCCCGAGTGCTGCGGGTGCCGGCGCTGACCGATCTCCCGGCGCTCGCCGGGATACCCGCGGTATCGGAGATCGACGCGGCCTTGCTGCGTCCGCTCCCAAGGGGGCTGGCCTTCGACGACGTCCCGCTGCGGGAGGTTCTAAAGCGCATCGGCGACGTCGCGGAGATCGCGATCTCGATCGACGAGCCCTCTTTGACCGCGAAGGGGCTCGACATCGATGCACCCGTGACGATCCACGCAGGTGGCCTGCCGCTCGGCAGCGCGGTCAGCGAGATCGTGCGGAAGCGGCAGCTGCGCTGGGTTGGCGAAGGGCACCGAATCGTCGTCACGGCGAGCGGCGTTGACCAGGAGATGGTCGAGCGGGTGTACCGCATCGACGATCTCGTCACGCCGGACGATCCGGAAGGCAGCCGGTTGCTGAAGTTTCTCAGCGAAGCGAGTTGGCCGCTCGAGACGATGCCGATCACGAGCTATCGCCAACTCACCTTCGCGCCGGCGGTGCGAGTGTGGACGCCGGAGACGAAGATCGACGAAGTCGTGGTGCAGGCGCCGTGGTGGCGGCAATGGCGGACCGGCCGGCTGCTGGCCCTGCTGCGGC
>CAJBSQ010000029.1 GCA_903958265.1 uncultured Planctomycetaceae bacterium | reverse complement strand
GCCCCAGCGCGGCACCGGCGTGGTCCATGGCCCGAATGTGGCCGAAGGCGCGGCCGCGGACGGCGGGGCCGACGAGGTCAGTGACGAGGGCGTCTCGCGGCGCGGAGCGAATCCCCTTGCCAAACCGGTCGGCCGTCCGCACGGCGACCACGCCGAGGGGCGTCGCCACCAGTCCGACGAGCGGCCGCACGACGGCCGAGAGGCCGTAGCCCACAAGCATGAGTGGCCGGCGGCCGAGCCGGTCGGAGAGCGTTCCAGCGAACAGTCGCACGACCGCCGCGACGGCATTGGCCACGCCGTCGATCAGGCCGATGTCGAAGCCCGTGCCGCCGAGCCCCTTCACGAACGCCGGCAGCAGCGGGTAGATCGCCTCGCTGGAGAGATCTGTCAGAAAACTCGTCCAGCCCAATGCCCGCACGGTGGCGGGCAGCTCAGTTGGCGCCCGCACGGTGGCGGGCAGGTCATCTGGCGCCCGCACGGTGGCGGGCAGCTCCCCTTCGCGAGACACCGGGCCGAGCGGCTGCGATGAAGTCACTCCTTCGTCCTTTCAACGAACGGTGGAGGCCGGGACTGGCGGATGCTCGACGAGCGTTGAAGATTTCGCCCGTTCGAGGTTACCGCCGACCGACGGGAGCGCGAGATGTTTCCGCGCGGAGACATCTGTCAGTCCCGGCCGCGGTGCCGCACCGGGCCAAGAACCTCACTGCCGGTCGGCCCCGGTGTCGAGCACCGCCATGAAGGCCTTCTGCGGAATGTCGACCGAGCCGATGCTCTTCATCCGCTTCTTGCCCTCCTTCTGCTTCGCCCAGAGCTTCTTCTTGCGGGAGATGTCGCCGCCGTAGCACTTGGCCGTGACGTTCTTCCGCATCGCGGAGATCGTCTCGCGGGCGATCACCTTCGTGCCGATGGCAGCCTGCAAGGCGATCTCGAACATGTGGCGGTCGATCTCACCGCGGAGTTTCTTGACGATCGCCCGGCCACGGCGATCGGCATCACGCCGGTCGCAGATGATCGAGAGCGCGTCGACCTGCTTGCCCCCCACGAGGATGTCGAGCCGGACGAGTTCAGCCGGGAAATAGCCCACCAGTTCGTAGTCCATGGTGCCGTAGCCCCGCGTCACGCTCTTGAGCTTGTCATGGAGGTCGTAGATCACCTCGCCGAGCGGCAGGTCAAAGGTGAGCATCGCCCGGGTCGGGGAGAGGTACTCCGTCTTGAGGTAGGTGCCGCGGCGATCGGTGCAGAGCTGCATGACCGGGCCAATCTGCTCCACCGGCACGAGGAAGTTCGTCCGCACGATCGGCTGGAGAAACTCTTCGATCTGCCCGGTATCGGGCACGTCCTGCGGGTTGGTGATGTCGATCGTCTCGCCGGTTGTCTTCTTGATGCGGTAGGTGACGTTTGGCGCGGTCTGCACGAGGTCGAGATCGTGTTCCTTCTCCAGCCGCTGCTGGATGATCTCCATGTGCAGGAGGCCGAGGAACCCGCAGCGGAAGCCGAAGCCGAGGGCCTCGCTGCTTTCGGGCGCGTATTCGAAGGAGGGGTCGTTGATCGAGAGCTTTTCCAGCGCGTCGCGGAGCTCCTCGAAGTTCTCCCCTTCGCTCGGGTAAAGGCCGCAGTAGACCATCCGCTGCGGCGGCTTGTAGCCCGGCATCGGCGAGGCGGCGTGGTCTCCCGGGATCGTGATGGTGTCGCCGATGTGCACCTGCTTGACGTCCTTGATGTTGCACACCAGGTAGCCCACCTGCCCGGCCGAGAGCTTCTCGCAGGCCCGCCGCTGGGGCACGAACTGCCCCAGTTCGAGCACCTCGTGAGTGACGCCCGTCTCCAGGAAGCGAATCTTCTGCCCCTTGGTGATCGTGCCGTCGACGAGCCGCACGTAGGTGATCGCCCCGCGGTAACTGTCGTAGTGGCTGTCGAAGATCAACGCTCGCAGGATCGCATCCGGATCACCGCTGGGGGGCGGAATCCGCTCGATGATCGCGGCCAGCAGGTCGTCGATGCCGATGCCGGTCTTAGCGCTGGCCTTGATCACCTCGGTGGGATCGATGGCGAGGCTCTGCTCCATCTCGTGAAGCACCTCATCGACGCGGGCATGCACGAGGTCGACCTTGTTGATCACCGGTACGATCGTCAGGTCTAGATTGAGCGCCGCGTAGGCGTTGGCCACCGTCTGGGCCTCGACGCCCTGGAAGGCGTCGACGAGCAACAGCGCGCCTTCGCAGCAGGCGAGGCTCCGCGAGACCTCGTAGTGAAAATCGACGTGGCCGGGCGTGTCGATGAGGTTGAGCTCGTACCGCTCGCCCTGATGCCGGTACTCCATCCGCACCGCCCGGGCCTTGATCGTGATTCCCCGCTGCCGCTCGAGCTCCATGTCGTCGAGCATCTGCTCCTTGAGCTGCCGCTTCTCTACCGTGCCGGTCGACTCCAGCAGGCGGTCGGCCAGCGTACTCTTGCCATGGTCAATGTGGGCGATGATCGAAAAATTGCGGATGTGTTTGCAGTCCATGAAGAGATTGTACTGTGTCAGGGCTGCCGCCGGTGATCGAGCCGGGCGAGGCCGGCGGCGCCGATCGATCCGGCGTCGCCACCGAGGCTGGCGTAGCGGATCGAGGTCCGGCGGGCGAGCACTGGAAACGTGCGGCGGCGGACCTCCTCGCGGACACGCTCGAGAAACGCCCGCCCCACCGGATGCTCCTCCCGGCCGAAGGTCATCGCCCCGCCGATCACCACCGCCTCCGGATCGATGGTGTGCATGAACGTCACGATGCCGATCCCCAGCCACCGGGCCGCCTCCATCAGCACGCCCATGGCGAGGGCGTCGCCGGCCCCGGCCTCACGGGCGATCACCACGGGGGTCAGCTCCTCGCCCGCGGCCACCGCCGCGGCGAGCGAGCCGGTGCCCCCGGCGGCCAGCGCCTCGGCGGCCAGCGCCTTCAGCGACGTGGCGCTGGTGTAGGCCTCGAGGTGCCCAAGCTGACCACAGGGACAGACCCGCGCCGTCGGTGCGGGATCGACGATGATGTGGCCGCACTCCGAGCCGTGGCTGTGGGCTCCCTCGACGTTGACATCTCCGATGATGATCCCGCCACCGACGCCGGTGCCGAGCGTGAGCAGCACCAGCGACGACGAACCGCGGGCCGACCCCACCCAGTATTCGCCATAGCCTGCCGCGTTGGCGTCGTTGGCAAACGTCACGTCGCGACCAGTATGGGCCGCCACTCGGTCGCGGAGCGGAAAGTCGTCCCAGCCGGGGAGGTTGCCGGCGCGAACGATCGTCCCGGCGGGAATGTCGAGCGGACCAGGAGATCCTAGACCTACCCGGGCGACGTCGGCCGTGGCGATGCCGGCGCGGCCCGCGAGCGTGTGGACCGCCCGACCAATCCGGGCCGCCGCATCCTCCGGGCCGCGGGCCGCGTGCGTCGGCTCGGTGTGGAACGCGACGATCCGCCCCAGATCGTCGAGGAGCGCGGCTTTGATGTTGGTGCCGCCGAGGTCGATGCCCGCGTAGAACGGCCGGGTGGCCTGGGACAGCGGCAGGAGTGTGCGGTCGGAGCTCATGACGTGGTCACCGGTAGGGAAACACCTCGCACCGCTCGAAACAACCCACTTGGCACCGCCCTGCCCTCCGGGCTCACTCCGGCAGCCGGCTGGTCTCGACGGACGGCGTCGGGCCGGTGCAGGCCTTCATGAACTCGACCAGATCGGCTTTCTCCTGCGCCGACAGCTTGAGCGGCCTGATCTTGTCGCTCAGGTGCGGATTCGGGTGGCCGCCCTTGTCGTACCACTCGACCACCTCCTCGAGCGTGGCCATCGAGCCGTCGTGCATGTACGGGGCCGACAGGGCTACATTTCGCACCGTCGGGGTCTTGAAGGCCCCCGTGTCCCCCGGCTCCTTCGTCACCACGAACCGGCCCAGGTCGGGCTCCGGCTGGTCCATGCCAACGCCGAGGTTGTGGTAGTTCTCGTCCGCGAGGTTGGCACCGACATGGCAGGCGGTGCAGTTGCCCTTCTCGGTGAAGAAGATGTCGCGACCGCGGTTGGCCGACTCCGACATCGGGTTCGCTTCGGCAGCTTCCTTCGCCGCCTTGTACTTCGCAGCGAGTTCCGGGTCTTCGGCGATGTCCTCCTCGTCGAGGGTCGCGAAGGCCCGCAGTTGCTCGCCGTAGTCGTAGGCGGACGGGGCCGTGACCAGCACCCGTTCGAAGGCGGCGATGGCCTGCCCTACGCGGTCGATCGTCAGTTCACCGAACACAGTCTCGAACTGTTTCGCGTAGACAGGATTCTCGGCGAGCCGCTTGACGACACCCTCGTGCGTGAAGCCCATCTCGATCGGGTTTTGGATCGGGCCGATCGCCTGAGCCTCGAGCGAATCGACGCGGCCGTCCCAGAACTGCTTGCCCGAGAGGATCCGATTGTAAGCGACGGGCGAGTTGCGGCCTCCACGCTGGCCACGAAGGCCCACGCCGGTCTTCGTCTGGGCGGAGTAGCCCTCCGCCGGGCTGTGGCAGCTGGCGCAGCTCACCGTGGAATCGACCGACAGCCGCGGATCGAAGTAGAGTTGGCGGCCCAGTTCGACCTTCGCACGGGTGAGCGGGTTGGCCTCGAGACCCGTGATCTGGGCCGCACCCTGCGAGAGTCCCAGCGGCAGCACCGGCTCGAGCACGCGAGAGTTCCTCGGGTCGGTGAGCCAGGCATCAACCTCCGCAAGCGTGATTGGGCCCGTGCCGGGCACGCCGGCGGTGAGCGATGGATCGCCAAGGTTGACCCGTTCACTCAGCGTCGGGCTCGGCGGCGTGTTCGGCTCGACGGCTGGTTCCTCAGTTGGCTGCTCGATCGGCTGCTCCGGCGGTGCCGCGTTGACCGCGCCGGCTGCAGGGGTCGCGGGCGTCGCACCAGTGGCCGGCGCCATTTCGATGGTCTCGATCTCGACCACATCCTCCCGGGCGATCGGGCCGCCGGCGGGGGCGCAACCGGTCGAGCCCGCGATGGCGAGCACGAACACGGCCATCCACGAAGCGACCGTGGAAGCCACCATGCACCACGACGCCTGACGAACAACTGGCTTGACCACGACACTCGCTCCTGAAAAAGTCTCAGCCGACGCCTCTCTGCCACGAAACTCGATCCCAGAGTTTAGGCCGGAGGCAGATCTGGAAAAGTGCCAACCCGGCCACCCGATCCGACCACCCGGCTACCGCCGCCCGCGGACGAGGTCGGGCACGACCAGCCACTCCAGGTCGCCGGGGTGCCCCGGGCCGTCGGCGAAGGCGATCGACGCCACGGCCCCCTTGTCCATCCGGATCGCCGCCGACCCGTCGCCGATCGAGAGGGCCACCAGCCGGCCCACGCACGGGGCATGCCCCACCCAGGCGACGCTGGCGGCATCCTGCGCGATCGTCCACTCGACGATCGCGTGCCAGTCGGATCCAGGCGCCAGCGCATCGACCACGACCACCGGCGGCTGTCCGGCCAGTTCCTCCGCCAGGATCTCAGCGGTCTGCCGGGTGCGGACCAGCGGGCTCGTCGCGATCAGGTCGACCGCCATGCCCGCCCGGGCGAGCCGCTGCACGAGCCGGGCGAATCGGCGGCGTCCCTTGCGGGTGAGCGGTCGAGCATGGTCATCACCGTCTGCGGCCACGTCTTCCGCGACGGCATGACGGATCACGTACAGCTGGGTGGTGAGCAGGGCCATGACGGGGATTCTCGCCTTCCTCCGCCGGGTCCACAAGCCGCCCGGCGCCTCCGGCGGTCATGGTCATGCCCTTCGCCAGAGGTCGTCCCAGGCGAGCCCCGCCCCCCGCACCGTCTCGTCGGCGTCACTTCGCCATCGCGCCGCGTCCACGGGATAGCCGGCGGTCGGCCGCAGGCCGGCCTGGCGGCCGCACCAGTGCTCGTTGAAGGCGGCCATCGCGAGCTCACGCACGTACTTCGCCGTCATGCTCGCCAGCGCGACGGGGAGCCGCGACTCGCCCCGCACCGAAAACTCGATCCGGCAGGTGGCCGCGGGGAGGTGATACGCCGACCACTCGGGCGTCTCGGCGACCACCTGCACGAGCGGGGCGGCAAAGGAATGCGAAACGAGCGGCGCATACCGGCGGCGTCCGCCGTGGCGATCGCACCACACGACCACCGGGCCGGGCTTGGCGGCACTCACAAGCGTGGCGGCGAGATCGAGCGTCGCGCGGGAGAGGATGTCGCTCTTGTTAAAACCGGCGTCGAGCAGGGCGTTGAACTCGCGCGGCTGGATGATCCGAAACTGCACGGCCCGCAGGTCGACGCCCCGGGCAGCCAGGTGGCCCCCCGCCACCGCGGCGGAGTCGAGGCACTGCTGGCGGGAACAGGCCCGGGGGACGAGCAGGGCCTCGACCTCGGCATGTTCCGCGACGGCGGCGGCAGGCGGGCCATCCGCCGGATGGCTGGCGGCCAGCGCGGCCGCGAACGCCCGCCACGTTGCGGGCAGGGATCCCATGGCGATCCCCGCGGCCGCCAGCACGCCCCGCTCCAACGCAGACAAGCCGGCCCCGCCCCGGAAGATCTGCTTCGAATCGCCCCAGAGTCCAGCCAGGTCGGCGGCGACCGCCGCGAACACCCCGTCGACGTCATCTGCCGCGGCCGCAACCTCCCAGGCCGTGGCGGCCACCACGAGCGGCCCGAGGTTCGGTCCGTAGCCAGCTTCGTCGGTGCCGACGACGAGCGTCATGACGACTGCCCGCCACCCACCGGCCACTGCCGGCAGTATTCGTAGATGGCGATCGAGGTGGAGGTCGCCGCGTTGAGGCTGTGCGGCAGACCTGCCATCGGGATCTCGGCCACGCGGTCGAGGCGGTCGAGTTCGTCCTGCGTGAGGCCCGCCCGTTCGTTGCCGATCACCAGCACGGTTTGGGCCGTGAAGCGAAAGTCGAACAGGCTCTCCGAACGGGTCGCCTGCTCCAACCCCACGATCTGGTATCCCTCGGCCCGCAGCCGATCGAGCACCGGCGGCAGGCTGCGATGCACCGCCACCTCGACCGATTCCGCGCCGTCCCGCGCGATCCGGCCGTGCAGTCCGGCGGCGCCGCAGGCGATCACGCGGGCGATGCCGAAACAGCCGCAGGTGCGTACGATGTGGGAGAGATTCACGTGGCTTTGCATCACCGCGCAGGCCACGATCAGCTCGCGGGGCGCCGCGAGAACTTCGGGAGGCTTGTGACGGATGTGCTCGAACCGTGGCATGGCAGACCTGCTCCCGCGACGTCGCCGCGAACCTGGATTGTGCGGGAGGCGGGCCGCGCTGGGAATCCTCTGCGGTGCAGCCGCCAGCCTCGGCCTGGATCGCGGTCATGCCGGCGCCCCCGCAGCGGGGATCGTGGTGCGGCTCGTCGACCACGACGGTCTGATGGCGGAGGTGGCCGCGCATCGCGGGAAGGTGGTGGTGCTCGACTGCTGGAGCACCTCCTGCCCGCCGTGCGTCAGGGAGTTCCCCAACCTCGTCAAGCTCGCCGCCGCGCATTCCCCGGGCGTCGTCTGCCTGTCGCTGGCCTTCGAGTACGAGGGGATCGGTGCGGCCGAAGACTCGCTCCCCGCCGTCGGTGCGTTTCTGGAGCAGGTCGGGGCGCACGGCGTGATCAACATGGCGTCCCGAGAGGAGGTCGATGCGATGTACCGGAAACTCGAGCTTGCGAGCGTGCCAGCGGTCGCGGTGTGGCGCGCCGATGGATCGCTGGCCGTCCGCTACGACGACGACTTCGCCGCCCGCACGCTCGGCCGGCCATTCACCTACGCCGACGTCGAGGCGACCGTCCGCGATCTGCTGGCGGGAGCCGACCGTTGAGCCGACCGCAGCGGCGGCGGTAGACTCCTGCCCACCGCGCTCGCCGCGACCTCCGCAAAACCGCCCCAGCATTCCCGGAGCCCTCCGACCATGGCCGTGCCGCAACGCGCATCAACCACCGCTGCGGCTGGACCGGGCCGCCTGTCCACGGGCCGGCGGGGCGATGTCGTCCGCAATCCGCTGGCCGCCGGCCGGGAGACGGTCGAATCGATCGTCGTCGCCTTCACGCTCGCCCTCCTCTTCAGGGCCTTCGAGGCGGAGGCCTTCGTGATTCCAACCGGGTCGATGGCGCCCACGCTCATGGGTCGCCACAAGGATCTCGCCTGCTCCTCGTGCGGCGCCGAGTTTCGGGTCGGGGCCAGTCAGGAGTGGGACGAGGCCGCCGGCCGCATCCGTCCTGATCGGATCGTGCCGGAGGCGAGGTGCTTCAACTGCGGCCACGAAATGCCGCTGGCTGTGCGGCCTGGCCAGCCCGATCCGCGGTATCCATCGTTCAACGGTGACCGGATCCTCGTCGACAAGTTCGCCTACGACTTCACCGAACCTCGACGGTGGGACGTAGTGGTCTTCAAGTATCCCGAAGACGCCAAGACCAACTACATCAAGCGGCTCGTGGGACTGCCGGGAGAGACGCTGTTTGTCGCCGGGGGCGACATCTGGACCAGTCGGGACGATGCCGCACCGGTGATCGCCCGCAAGCCTCCGACGACGCTCGTGGCGATGCTGCAGTGCGTGAACGACAGCCGGCACGTGTCGCCGGAACTTGTGAAGGCGGGCTGGCCGGCGGCGTGGACCGAGTGGGGAACACCGGCCGCGGCGGCCCGCTGGACGACGGCCGATGACGGACGTTCGTTCACTGTCACCTGCGCTCCGGGCGAGACGGCCGAACTGCGGTATCGCCACCTGGTGCCGACCGACGATGTCTGGCAGCAACTCCGCGCTGGCGGCCAGCCGGAGCCGAGACCCACGCCAGTCGACGACTT
>CAJBSQ010000028.1 GCA_903958265.1 uncultured Planctomycetaceae bacterium | reverse complement strand
CGCTGGGCTGCATCGCAAGGTAGCCGATGATCGTTGTTTCAAGGTAAACAGTTGGGTTCATCAATCACCCGAAAACGGTCAGAGGCTTGCCAGAACGTTGGCAATCAGCGGCTCGCGACCTTACGCGAACCACCCGAACCGATTCTATCGCGAGTCCGCTGCATTGCTTGGTTCTGGGCTACCTCCGCGGACAGCTCTGGGCGGGGCACAGCGAGCCATTCGCAGCAGAATCGCAGAAAGGGCGACGCCAGCTATCGCACCGACCGGAGCGACGGCGACAATGATCACGTTGATGTGCGAATCCAGCCACGTGCCTGGGCGAGGAAGACAAAGGAACATCATAGCGAGAATGGCGACCACTGCCCCCATTCCGCTCATGAACAAGTAGAGCAGTCGCTCGCGTGGACTCCTTGAAAGATAGAGACTACAGCCGAGGAGCACGAGCATCGTCGGTGCCGCGAGCACGAGAGCAACGGGCCAAGAATCGGCTGCAAAAAGGGGAACCATGTCATCACCGAGGTCGAGGATCGGATAAGCGTCTTCGAAACGGAGGTAAGGCTAAGCTGTGAGTCTGGATGGCGTGACGACCGCTTAGCACGGCACCTCAGCACGCGGGCAGGCCCGCCTAGGGCCAATCCACAAGGCCAAACATCATGGCCGCACCTCCCCACCCCAACGTGGGCATCGGCAGCGTGGCGTGAATAACTCGCTGTCGTATGGCCCGCCCAATCCAGCTGGTCCAGAACGGTGAAGCTGATCAGCGGCGGACCATCGGCTCAGCCTCACCGCTGGATTCTATCCGCCGTCTGATCCAGCGTGTGGTTCGCTGTTTTTCGATATGCGCCGCATCCACAGCTCGTAGATCATCACGGCGTTTGGTGGGACTTTGTCAGGAACGCCCGCGTCGCGATACGCGAGATGGGGGCCGATCCTGACTTTGCGATATCCTCCAGCCCGCATGCCGAGCAAAGCTTGCTCCACCCCAGCGATTACCTGTCGCTTCCCAAGTCGCGTTGACATAGTTAGCCGTTCCTGAGCGGGATCGCCTCGACTCAGAAAGGCTTGCGACTCAAACTCGACGGTGTCACCCTTCACGGCCGCATCGCCATGCCCGTCGGTCTCGGCGAGGACTGTGATGCCCGGTGTCATCTCTATTCAGCGAACGGTCCCGATCAGTGGCTCGCGGCCCTCAGGTCAGCAATCACCCACGACGATGCCTGCGAGTCGTTTGCATCGTGTGGTTCGGGGCTCTGCCGCCACCAGCCCGCTGCGACGCCAGTAACGGCCAGTATTCCGACGACGAACACGAACAGCAAGGCAAGGCCCACTAGGCTACATCCGAGCAGTGCAACGCGATCCTTAAAACTCCCTTTCGACACAACCGGCTTTGGCACATCTGTATTGCTGATGATCAGGCCGTGGAGTTTGTGGCCATCGACAACGCCGATGGGCCGCTCTATCTCGGCCTCCAGCATCTGAACGATCCGATCAAACTGCTGTCCGTTGCACTCAAGGACGAGTGTTTCGCGGCCTAGCGATGAAGTCTTGATCTTGTCGGTCATGGGAAGACTCGATGCCCCGAACGCCCGCGATCAGCAGATCGCAGCGAGTAGATTATCCAT
>CAJBSQ010000027.1 GCA_903958265.1 uncultured Planctomycetaceae bacterium | reverse complement strand
GGGCGTCCGACTGGACCGCTGGAACACGCTCATCGAGTTCACGCCTACTGGCGCGATCGTGGCCGGCGTGCTGACGGGCCTTCTCGTGGGGCTCTGCAACGGAGTCGCCGTCACCGTCTTTCGACTGCCGCCGTTCGTGGCCACGCTCGGCATGCTGAGCATCGCCCGCGGCCTGACGATGCTCTGGACCTCCGGCAATCCGATCCATGACCTCGGGCCCGTCTTTGCGTTCCTCGGCAACGGCCGGCTCGACGCGATCCCGCTGCTCGGCTGGGTGCCGATGCCGATTGTCGTTGCGGGGCTGTTCGCGGCGGTGGTCGCGGTCGTCGCCGATCGAACCCGATTTGGTCGCGGGCTCTATGCCGTCGGCGGCAACGAGCGGGCCGCCGCCCTGAGCGGCCTGCCGGTGGCAGGCATCAAGCGGGCGGCCTACCTGTGGTGCGGTGGACTCGCCGGCGTGGCGGGCGTGCTGCTCGCCTCGCGGCTCAACGCGGCCACGCCGGACGCGGGCATCGGCTACGAACTCGACGCCATCGCCGCGGTGGTGATCGGTGGGGCGTCGCTCAGCGGAGGTCGCGGAACGGTCGCCGGCACGGTGCTGGGATGCCTGCTCATCGGCGTCTTGAACATCGGCCTCGTGCTGCTCGATGTGTCGCCCTACTGGCAACAGGTGATCAAGGGACTGGTGATCCTGGCGGCGGTCGCCCTGGATCGCGCGACGGCCGGACGACGGTGAGCCGCACGAGTGATGAACCACAGGAATCCATCCATGCCAACCCCAGCGACACAGCCCCGACTCGGACTGATCCACACGTCGGCGACGCTGGTTCCAATGTTCGAGCAGCTCTGCCGCGAACAGCTGCCCCACGTGGCGGTCTTCAACCTCGTGGATGATAGCCTCATCAAGGATGTGATCGCCCACGGACGCCTGCGGCCGGCCACGGCACGGCGGGTGGTGCTGCATGTGGCCGCGGCGGAGGCGGCGGGCGCCGACACGATCATGGTCACCTGCTCATCGATCGGCCGCGCCGTTGAGACCGCGACGCTGCTCGTCGACGTGCCGGTGCTCCGGGTCGACCGGCCGATGGCCGAACGGGCCGTGGCGACCGCCACGCGCATCGGCGTGATCGCCACGCTGCCGACCACGCTCGACCCCACGGCCGACCTGATCGAACGCTGCGCGGCGGAGGCGGGCCGCCGCGTGACGATCACCGCGCGGCTCTGCGACGGTGCCTTCGCAGCGCTGATGTCGGGCGATGCGGCCGGCCACGACGAACGCGTGACCAGGGCGCTCGAGGAGCTCGCCGCGCAGGTCGACGTGATCGCCCTGGCGCAGGCATCGATGGCGAGGGTCGTGGCCGCACTTCCCCCTGATCCGGCGCGTCCGCCGATCCTGGCCAGCCCGCCGCTGGCCATGGAGTGGCTGGCGCCGCGGCTGCTGCCGGGCCGCGACCGTGCCGGGGAGGCCGCATGCCAGACCTTCTGAAGATGACGAGCCGGGCGAGCCTGCTGGTCGCCGCCGTGGCGGGCATCGTCGCGGCCACCGGGTGGGCCCTCGGCCGGGGCGATGTCTGGCCTCTCGCCGTCGTCGTGGCGAGCATCGCGGCGGCGGTCGGCTGCCGGGCGATCCCGGCGCTCGTCACCTATCAGTTCACCGTGTGGGTGCTGGTGACCGTGGTGGTCGGCATGCTCTATCCAGACCGCTGTCTGTCCGTCGGCGGGCTCGACATGAGGAACAAGCATCTCCTGACCGCGATGATCCAGCTGGTGATGTTCGGCATGGGCACCCAGATGACGCTTGCCGAGTTCAAGAACGTGGGCCGCATGAGCTATCCGGTGGCGATCGGGGTGCTGCTGCAGTTCAGCGTCATGCCGGTGGTGGGCTGGGGGATCGCGAAGATGCTCGGCATGCCACCTGAGATTGCCGCCGGCGTGGTGCTGATCGGGGCGTGTTCCAGCGGCCTGGCCTCGAACGTGATGTCGTACATCGCCGAGGCAAATCTGCCGCTGTCGCTCACCCTCACCGCCATCGGCACGGTGACGGCGCCTTTGACCACGCCATTCTGGATGTGGCTTCTTGCAGGACGATGGACCACGATCGACTTCTTCGGAATGATGATCGACATCGTCAAGATCGTGATCGTGCCGATCGGGGCGGCCCTGCTGCACGACTGGCTGCGATCCGCGGCCTCCGCCACCCGCCGGGCCCTCACCACCGCCTGCGCGGCGGCGGTCATCGCCGGGGCCGGCTCCTGGCTGGCCGGCTGGTGGACGCTGCCCGCCGGGGCCGACGGCGAACCGACCAGGCTCGCGCTCTTGGCCCTGTATTGCGGCGGTGCGGTGGTGGTTGGCATCGGCTACCACGCACTCTGGCGGCTCTGGCCGGCGATCGACCGGTGGATGCCGGCGGCGGCGATGTTCGGCATCCTGTTCGTGACGCTGATCACGATCGCGAAGGGGCGGGCGCAGCTTGTGGAACTGGGCGTGGAACTGTTCATCGCCTCGGTGCTCCACAACGTGGTGGGGCTCGTGCTGGGGTATCTGCTCTGCAAGCTCTCCCGGGTGGACGAGCGTTCCTCACGGACGATCGCCATGGAGGTCGGCATCCAGAATGGTGGCATGGCCTCCGGCCTCGCCAACGAGATGGGCAAGATCGATACGGTCGGCCTCGCGGCGGCCGTCTTCATTCCGTGGATGAACATCTCTGGGTCGCTGCTCGCCAACTACTGGCGGCGACGCGGTGTGCGTGACGAGTCCGAGTCGGCGATGCCTGTTCAGGCTGGCTCGGACGAGCGGCGTTAAACGGAGAACACCATGGACTCGACCACCTCGACCACTCAGAGAAGCGATGCGATGCGTCGGGAAGGCGTCTACCGTTGGCAGGTGGTCGCGATGCTGTGGCTGGTCTGCTTCTTCAACTATGCCGATCGGCAGGCGATCTACGCCGTCTTCCCGCTCCTCGAGGAGGAGTTCGGCTTTGACAAGTTCCAACTCGGCCTGATCGGCTCCGCGTTCATGTGGGTCTATGCGGCCGGGGCGCCGTTCGCCGGCTTCATCGCCGACCGCGTGAAGCGGGTGCACTTGATCCTGGGCGGCTGCATCTTCTGGAGCTTCGTCACCGTGGCCACGGCCTGGTGCTCCCGCCTCTGGCAGTTCGTCGCCGTGCGGGCGCTCGAGGGCTTCGGTGAGACGTTCTACTTTCCGGCCTCGATGTCGCTGACGGCCGACTACCACGGGCCGCGGACGCGGGGCCGGGCCTTTTCGCTCCATCAGTCGAGCGTCTATGCCGGGACCATCCTCGGAAGCTGGCTCGGGGCGGTGCTGGCCGAGCGGTATGGATGGCGGGTGGGTTTCTTTGCCTTTGGCCTCGCGGGCATCATCGTCGCCGCCGTGCTGTATGCATTTCTCCGCGAGCCCGATCGTGGTGCGGCCGACCGTGAGGAGGAGATCGCCATCGGCGGGTATCACGCCCCCGCCTCATCGACGACGGCCGCTCTCGGGATTGCCGACACCGCTGCGGTCGTGTTTCGCAGGCCGGCGGTGCTGCTCCTCATGCTCGGCTTTCTCGGGGCCAACTTCGTCGCCACGATCTTTCTCACCTGGACGCCCACGTTTCTCCGGGAGAAGTTCGGCTATTCACTCGGGGCCGCCGGGCTCAACGGCACGCTGTTCATCCATCTGGCGAGCGCCTGTGCAGCACCGCTGGCAGGCATCGCGGCCGACCGGCTCGCCCGCAGGATCACCGGGGGAAGGGTGCTCGTGCAGGCCGTCGGGCTCCTTGCCGGTTCGGTGTTCGTGGCTGTGGTCGGCCTCTGCACGACCACGCCGGTGCTGATCGCCTCGATGACGGCCTTTGGCTTCTGCAAGGGCTGCTACGACTCCGGGATCTTTGCGTCGCTCTTCGACCAGGTGGAGCCGCGGGCCCGGGCAAGCGCGGCCGGCATCATGAACACCGTCGGCTGGGGCGGAGGCGCCCTGGGGCCGGTATTCGTCGGCTGGGCGACGAACGCCGCGGGCAAGGCGGGCGAGGTTGAGGCGATGAGCCGGGCGATCGCGGCCGGCGGCATCGTCTATCTCATCTGCGCCGGCCTGCTGGTGGCGGCGCTGATCGCGGGCCGGCGCACCGCCGTCGCCACACCCACGTGACACTCCCGATCCTCCCCACGCTTCGTCATCCAGTTCCCTCCCACGCAGCACGAGTTCCTCATGCCTGACTCTCGCCCCGTAGCGGCCGAAACGGCGCTGTCCTCGGCCATGGCCAGCCCGCGGTTCCGAGGCATCGTGCCCCCGCTGGCCACCCCGCTGCTCGACCGCGACACGCTCGACGTGGGCGGACTCGAGCGGCTCATCGAGCATGTCCTCGCCGGCGGCGTGCATGGCCTGTTCGTTCTCGGCACCACCGGGGAAGGCCCGATGCTTACCCAGGCGGTCCGCCGCGCGGTGGTCGAGAAAACGCTCCAGCAGGTGGGCTCGCGGGTGCCTGTGCTCGTCGGCATCACCGACACGGTGCTGGCCGACAGCCTCGATCTCGCGGGATTCGCCGCCGAGCAGGGGGCCGCGGCGGTGGTCGCGGCGCCTCCGTATTACTTTCCGGTTGGTCAGGAGCCGCTCGAGCGCTGGGCGCGGGCGGTCGCCGCGGGCGTGCCGCTGCCACTGGTTCTCTACAACATGCCCGAGATGGTCAAGGTGGTGCTCGCGGTCGACACCGTCCGCCGCCTCGCCGATCTGCCCGGCATCGTCGGCATCAAAGACTCCGGTGGTGATCTCGAGGTGTTTGCCGGATACGCCGGCGTGGTCCGCGACGTGCGGCCCGACTGGTCGCTTCTCATCGGGCCGGAGGAGATGCTGCCCGAGGCCCACGCCCTCGGCGGCCACGGCGGCGTGTGCGGCGGGGCCAACGTCGCTCCCGGGGTGTTCGTCGGCCTGCAGGCGGCCCTCGAGGCTGGGGACGGGCCGCGGGCCACGGCGCTGGTGCAGCGGGTCCGCACGATTGGTCGCCTCTACGGCGTGAGCACCCAGCCCGGGCGCGTGGTCGTGGGCGTGAAGGCCGCGCTCCGCGACCTCGGCATCTGCGACGACATCGCCGCCGGCTGGTTCGAACGGCTCGATGCCGAGCAGCGGGTCCGGATCGCGGAGATCGTGGCTGCGATCACGGAGGCGTAGCAGCCGCCGGCGCCGTCAGCAGCCGCACGCCCGGGTCGTCGGCAACGACCCGACGGCCTTCGCGATCCTCGAGGCAGCCGGCGTCTGCTGCCGCATCGCCGGCGACAGGCTGCATGGCGACGATCGCCGCGCCCACCTCGGGATCGAGCGAACCGATCGCCGCAAGCGAGCCGCCACCGAGCAGCACGGCCACGGGATCGGAGCCCTCACTCGAGCAGATCACGGCCTTCTCGGGATGGGCCAGCCGCAGCTCCCGCACCTGCCGGGCCGTCTGCCCGGCCGAGCGGCCCTTGGATCCCTTCCAGGCCCGCAGCTGCTGCCGCGGTGCGAGTCGCTCGCCTCCGGGCGGCGCGTAGGGCGTGCCGTCGGCCGTGTACCACCAGTATTTCACGTCGATGATATCGACCTCCGCAGCTAGCGCCGAGTCGGCCAGGATCGCATCCTGCACGTCTCTCGTGCAGCTCAGTGCCACGAGCACCCGTCTCCCCGTCTCCCGACGCCAGTCACGAATCGTCTCCAGCCAGAACCGCACGAACGCCTCGGGGCCGGTGTATTCCTCGCCCACCGTGACGATCACGTTGCCCGACTCGGAGAGCACGTCGAGGCACTGGCGGATGTAGGCCACGTGCAGGCCACGCCGCACGGGATGCGTGACGTCGTAGAACGGCTCGGCCATGTCGATCCGGCCGCCGGGCGGGAAAGGGGGCGGCTCGGGGAATCCGGTCGCCTGCAGGCAGTTCGCCGGCCGCCAGGGAAAGTCGGCCCAGTGCGCCGCCGACTCGAGGATGTTGTGCTGGAAATACATGTGGGCAAGCAGCACCAGCCCGTGCCGCTCGCACTCGTCCGCGCAGGACTGCAGCCGAGCGAAATACCAGGGATTGAAGCGGGCGAGGTCATATTGTGAGAGCCCGTCCCAGGCGGTGCCCACGCCGCTCCGGGCCCACGGCTGCTCCTCGAATGGCGGCCAGACCTCGGGGGTGATTCGCCGGACGGTCTGGTGATCGTCCCGGCGACGGTCGTACCACAGCCCCCAGTGGTGCTCGATCACCCGGCGGCCTTCCGCATCGAGCCGGGTGGCAAGCGCGGCGAGGTCGGTCGTGTAGGGAAAGCCATCGCGGCCCGGCACGAAGCGGGTGATCGAGGGCTGAAACTCCTCCGCCCGCGCGGGCAGCATGTGCCCCTTCCACCACGGGGGCACGAGTCGCTGGCCGGTGACGATCCGACCGTCGATCGTCAGCCAGCCGTTTTCGAGCACGAGCGGATGCGACGCCACGGGCCGCGTCGTCGCCGCGGGACGAGGCAGGTGCGCAACGCGGATCGCTTCGACCACGCGCTCGGGCTCGCGATGCGCGACGGCCGGCTCCGGCTTGCCTCCGAGCCGCTCCCACAGCTGCGAGTCGTAGAGGCTCTTCGGCTCGACCGACTGGTCAAGCTGCTTCCAGAAGCCGTCGCCCACCACCTCGCCCCGCGGCCCGACCGCCCAGTTGGCGGCCGTCGGCGGCATCCGGCACTCCACGACGCCGGCCGTGCAGACCCACGCGGTGCCGTTCGCCGAGGCCCAGCCGACCCCCTGGTCGGCGATCTCGCGATTCGTGAGCGCGAGCCGGCCGCCATCGATCTCGACGTGGTCGTAGAGCACGCCCGTCGCCCAGCTGCCGAGCGGCCCGCTATCGCCATGGGATCTCCGCGCCACGCATCGCACGAACGCATTTGGCCCCGGCGCCAGATGACCCACGCCAAAATCCTCGCGACCGTCCTCGGCCACACAGTCGCGGACGAGCACCTGCCCACCGCCAACGAAGAACGTCCGCCGCCGCCAGCCACCGATTTCCGATCGTGGAGCCCGTGACGAGCACCGCTCGACCGTCACCCGCGTTGCCGTATCGATCACGTTCACCGCCGAGCCTGCGAAGCCCGTGAATCCGCAGTCGCGGACCCAGGCGTCGCGGACGTTCGCCAGGCTGACGCCGTCCCAGGCGTGGTCTTCGTCGGCCGGGCGTCCCTCGTCGCCGGCCGATTCGAGGCCGAGGCGTTCCACGCCCACGTGGTCAATCCGCGCGGGCCAGTCGAGCCGTCGCACGGTCGCCTGCGCGAGCGCCGCATCCAGCGCCATCGGCAGCGGCACGTCGATCGCGACCGCATCCCCGTCGACCGCGGAGATCACCCGCTCCCAGGCGATATCGAGTGTGCCAGACTTCCAGTCGAGCCACGAGCCGCCCCCCCGCGATGGAAACTGATCCATGCCGACCGCCGCGATCCAGGCCTTCGTGCTCGGATGCTCGAGCCGCACGTGGTCGCCCGGAACGAGACCGTGGCCGGGCTCCAGCGTCAGCCGCGAGCCTCCGCAGGGCACATAGGCATCGACGATGCCTACCCGCCCGACCGCTTCGGCCAGCGTTGGCTCGCTGCCGCCGCGGATCGCGATCAGGCTCCGGCGGTCCCGGCCCGTCGCCACGAGCACGCTTCCCCCCTCGCGGTCGGCTCCGCGGCCGCGGAGCACGATCCCGCTTGATGCCAGATGAATCTGACCGCCGATCTCGTAGACGCCCGCCTCCAGCAGCACCGCGCCCCGGAACCCCGCCTCATCGGCCGGCAGCGTTGCCACGTGGTCGAGCGCCCGCTGGATCGACTCCGTGTCGTCACCCTCGACCGGGCCGACGATCACCTTCGCCGGCACGAGCGGCGGCTCAACGCCGCCACCCCTGTAGCCGGCGTGCGAGTAGTCGGGCATCCGATCGCCCCGGGG
Organism: uncultured Planctomycetaceae bacterium; assembly: GCA_903958265.1. Classification (GTDB taxonomy): domain Bacteria; phylum Planctomycetota; class Planctomycetia; order Pirellulales; family UBA1268; genus QWPN01. The sequence goes on along the minus strand of CAJBSQ010000027.1, from coordinate 191 downwards.
GCCGATCTCGTAGACGAGCCTTCCCTCGGAGCCGGCATGCACGTACCGCTTCGAGAAGTCGGCGGCGGGAACGAGCGACGCCCACGAGACGAGCACCACGAGCACGACATCACGCGGACTCATGACCCACCGTTGGGCGAGGTGGCAAGATGCTCGAGGTAGCGTTCGAGATTCGTCCAGTCGGAATCGGC
>CAJBSQ010000026.1 GCA_903958265.1 uncultured Planctomycetaceae bacterium | reverse complement strand
TCACTGCATGCCGGCTGCGCTTCGCCATCCTGGCTCCGCTGGCCGCCAAGCCCGGCCACAGGGCACGGGCAGCCCCTCACGGCGCTGAGAGTCCCCGGGGGCTCACCGGGCCTGTGAGGCCTCACCGGGGCGGTGAGGGTTGCTCGAAAACCCTTGTTTTCCAGGCCCAGAGGCCCCTCGGGGCCGTCATCTGACCCGATTTCGGCCACCGCTTTGGTGAATCGGCCTCCGGGGCGAAACGCGGTCCTGGAAATTTTTTTGGCCCCGTTTTTCCCGGGTTTTCCGGGGTGTTTTCGCGTGCCTGGCGGGCTCGTGCTGGCGCGTGCCGCGAGTTGGCACGCCATGTGCATTTCCTTCTCTCGTCGCGAAGCACTCGCGGGGCCCATCGGGGGCTTCGGTGCAACGCGGAAACCGTTCCGTGGCTCGTGTGGCGGATCACTCCGCCGGAAAGAAGAAGGTGGCCAATGATGGTCGTCGCTGTTGGGATCACGTCCGAGGAAGTTCGCTCCCTGGCGAGTCAGGCTCCGGCCGTCCGCGCCGGACGCCTTGCCTCGCTGAAGTGCCTGGTGGTGTCCGGTGATGCCGGTCTTCGTGGCCGTCTTCACACGATGTCAGAGCTCGGTGGCTTCTCGGCCTGCGAGATGCCGACCGACGCGATGGATCTCCGCTCGGCGGTCGACGGCGACTTCCAGCTGGTGGTCGTCGACATCGCCCGTCCGATGGGCGATCGCATCAACGATTCGATCGAGATCGCCGAGGAGTTCGCGGGCCGTCCCGGGACGCTCCTGGTGGTGTGCGGCTCTGAAGACAGCGTGGATGAGGAGCTGTGGGCCCGTCAGCTCGGTGCCTGGGTGTATCTGCCCGGCGTGTCGAGTGGCGATGCCCTGATGAGCCTGTTTGCCGAGGCCCGTCGGGTTTCCGACCGCCGCGGCGTCTTTCAGTTTGCCTGAGGCCGGCCGCGGCCCCAGGGCCGCGTGCCGCCTTCGGGAGGTTGGTCGCGAGGGTTCGCCACCGCGATCAGCCGGTTCGGGTCAGTGGGTTGGTGAATGTCGTTCGTTCCGACAGTCAGCCAGCCGGTTCGTGAGTCAGGTCAGTCGTTCGTTTCAGTCAGTCAGTCGTTTCAGAGTTTCAACCAACAACCGTCCCCTGATGGCCCGAGCGGCCGACGGGGATCCAAATACGAAGGAACAGTGTCATGAGCGCAGCCGTGGAAAACTATCGTGACGAGATGAGCGTGAGCTATGCGGTCGATTTCAATCGAGATCGCGAGCCGACGCAGAAGCGGAGCCGATTCCCCGACTATCGCCGCAAGGGCAGTGCCCCGGCTCGGGTGAGTGGCATGCACTGTCGCCGCAACAAGAAGTGGACCTGGGGCAGCGGGCGAGGAGCTCGAACCCTCAACGCCAGGGCGTTCGCCAGCAGCATGGCCTTCGCCCTCGTCAGCCTCGCGGCGACGGCATTCGGCGTGACGATCGACTACACGCCGGTGAACAACGCCGGCAATGCCGCGAACACCAATGGGTGGGGAGCGGTCTCGAACGTGTTCAAGATCGCGAAGTACGAGACCAGCAACGAGCAGTACAAGGATTTCCTCAACAAGGTGGATGCCGCGGGCACCAATCCCAACGGGGTCTACAACGCCCAGATGGGCAGTGACTCGCTCGGCGGGATCACCTTCAACGCTGGTGGGTCTTCGGGTGCGAAGTATACGGTGAAGACGGGCACCTCTCCTGGCGGCGTGGCATACACCAACATGCCGGTGCTGTTCACCACCTGGTTCTCGGCTGCCCGGTTCACCAACTGGCTGCAGAACGGCCAGCAGACGAACTCCTCCTCGATGGAGACGGGTGCCTACACGCTCAACAACCAGACGTCGGGCAACATCCCGGCCCGCAACGCCGGAG
>CAJBSQ010000025.1 GCA_903958265.1 uncultured Planctomycetaceae bacterium | reverse complement strand
TCGTTGGAGGCTTCGCCCGACAGCAGCCAGTGAATCAGGTCGGGGATCATCAGCATGCGATCGGCGGCGGCCAGCACGCTGGAGCGAGAAGCTTTCATCGCGAGGAGCTGGTAGAGCGAGTTGAGCTCCATGAACTGCAGGCCGGTCGCGGCGAAGATCTCGGCACGGGGCACGGCTTGTTCGGCGGCGGCAAGCATCCCCTGCGTGCGGGCATCGCGGTAGCAGACCGGATTGGCGAGCAGGGATCCATCGGCCCCCAGGAACGAAAAGTCGACGCCCCAGGTGTCGACGCCGACCGTCGAGATCGCGCTGCCGTGCCGGCCGGCCGCCACCCGCAGGCCGGCCGTGATCTCCTGCCACAGCCGCGGCAGATCCCAGACCAGCTGGCCGCCCATGGCCACCGGGCCGTTGTCGAAGCGATGGAGCTCCTCGAGTTCGAGCAGGCGGCCGTCGAACGAGCCGGCCACCACCCGGCCACTCGAAGCCCCGAGATCGACCGCCAACGCTACATCGCGTGCCATGCCCGCCGTCTCCTCTGAACTCGCCCGACCGCGGGAGCGGTGGGAAAACGAGGCTTGCGATTGTGCCGTTTTGGATTGGATTGGCGAGAGGATGGAGGCGGGCCGGCCTACGTGTGCACCGGCACGATCAGCACGTTCCCAGCCGAATGCGTGAGCACCGCCTCCGAGGTGCTGCCGAGCAGCCAGCGCGACAGGGCGTCGGTCGGCGTGCGGCCGAGCACGATCAGGTCGATGCCCTCCGCCTTCGCCTGCTCCAGGATCTTGTCGCCCGGATTACCCTGCGCCACGACCGGCTTCGCCGCCCGGAATGCCGCCGGGAGCGAGTCGGCAAAGGCGGCAAGCGTGCCCTGCAAAGCCGTCACCGCGGAATCGTGCTCCTGCTGCCAGGCCTTGGCCACCGCGGCGGTGTCGGGATCGCGGACGCGGCTCTCGAGCCATGACGGCAGCGGCCCGGCGAGCAACGACTCGGCGACACCGATCACGGACCCCACCGTGTTGGCCGGCCAGTGGATGTGCCCGATGGCCTTGGCCACTGCCGCGGCACTGGCCGGGTGGTGGCAGGCAAGCAGGGTGAGGCCGCGATCGACCGGTGGCGCCGATCGCACCACGAGCACCGGCAGATGGGCCCCGTGCACCACGGCCCGGGAGACGCTGCCAAGCAGCAGGTTTTGCAGGCTGCTGTGGCCCCGAGCCCCGACCACGACCATGTCGGCCTGCCAGGTGCTCGCGGACTCAAGAAGGCCGACTGCCGGCGCGGCGTCGCTCTGAAGAAACTCCGTCCGGGCGGCAACGTCGGGCGGCAGCGCGTCGCGGGCATCGGCGAATACGGCCGCCGCGGCACCGCCGACGATCGATCGGGAGCCCTGCGGCACCCGCTTCTCGAGTTCGCGAGGGGAGTAGTAGAGCGCGACGAGGTCGGCCGTGGGGTCGACGAGGTGGCCGGCCGTCCGCACCGCGTCGAGGGAGGCCTTGGATCCGTCAACACCGATCAGGACTCTCATGGCAGATGCTCCGCGTGAAGTGTGAACCGTGAACGAGACCGACTCATGCCATCCAGACCTTTGCCGGCTCGCCCGGCACCTCGCGGACCAGTCGGGGCACCGCATACCCGGGGAGCGAATCCCGTAGCTGGCGGTGCAGCTCGATGGCCAGCGGCTCCGGCACGTCGAAGTGCGCGGCCCCGCGGACGCGATCGAGCAGATGGAGATAGTAGGGCACGACGCCCAGTTCGACGAGCCGCTCCGACAACGCCCGGAGGACGTCGGCGGAATCGTTGACGCCGGCCAGGAGGACGGCCTGGTTGAGGACGATCGCCGGAGCCGCGGCCAGGCCGCGGATCGCGTCGCCCACAGACTCGTCGAGCTCGGCAGCGTGGTTGGCATGGAGCACGATCACCCGCGCGAGCCGCGAGGACCGGAGCACGTCGACGAGGCCCGCCGTGACCCGCGTCGGCAGCACCACCGGCAGCCGCGTGTGGATCCGCAGGCGGCGGAGGTGCGGGATCGCGTCGAGCCGCGATACGAGGTCGGCGAGGAATCCGTCGTCGACGAGGAGCGGGTCGCCGCCGGAGAGAATCACCTCGGTGAGCGACTCGTCGGCCGCGATCGCCGCGAGCCCCTCGGCAACGCCGCGCCGTGTCGCGCCGCTCGCGGCGTAGGGAAACTCGCGCCGGAAACAGTAGCGGCAGTTGACGGCACATCCGCCGGTGACGAGCAGCAGCCCGCGGCCGGCGTATTTGCGGACGAGCCCCGGCGCCGCGAGCGACGCGGCCTCGTCGAGCGGATCGGCGGAGTAGCCCGCAGTGGGCGAGTTCTCCGTCGCCTGCGGCAGCACCTGGAGCAGCAGGGGATCGGAGGGATCGCCGACCCGCATCCGGGCCGCGAACGATCGCGGCACGAGCAGCGGAAAGGACTCCGCCGCCCTTCCCCCCGCCACAGCCAGCGCTGGATCGAGGCCGAGCACGCGGCAGAGCTCGACGGGATCACGGATCGCGTCGGCCAGTTCCCGCTGCCAGCGGGCGACGGTCGGGGGTGCCTCGCGATCGGGGGTGGCGGTGGGCATCGGGTGTGGCCGGTGGAAGTTGACAGGTCGGGGCCGTGCGGCCACTCTTGACGCCCAGTAAGGATACGGGTGTCGGTCCCCGAAGAAAACGCGGTCATCCACAGGAGCGTCGAGCAGCAGTGCCAGCCTACAACACGAGCGAGTTCAAGAAGGGTCTCAAGGTCCAGATCGACGGCGACCCCTACATCATGATCGAGTGCAACTTCGTGAAGCCGGGCAAGGGGCAGGCGCTCTACAAGTGCAAGCTGCGGAACCTGCTGCGGAACACCGTGCTCGACCGGACCTACAAGAGCGGCGACTCGCTCGACGCGGCCGACATCGCCACCATCGATGCCCAGTTTCTCTACAAGCAGGGCGAATCGTTTGTATTCATGGACAACGTCAGCTACGAGCAGTACGAGCTCTCCAAAGAACAGGTCGACGACTCCTGGAAGTGGATCAAGGAGGGCACTGTCTGCTCGATGCTGCTCTACAACGGCAACCCGATTTCGATGGAGCCGCCAAACCACATGGTGCTCAAGGTCGAGTACGCCGAGCCGGCGATGCGGGGCAACACGGCGACGAATCTCACCAAGCCCGTGAAGCTCGAGACGGGCGCCGACGTGGTGGTGCCGGCGTTCATCGAGCAGGGCGACTGCATCAAGGTGGACACCCGCACGGGCGAGTACCTCGAGCGGGTGAAGGTGTAAGCCCAGGGCGGCTCCGAACCAGCACTCACCCACGCCTCACGGAGGTGCAGGTTTTTTACCCGCACCACGATCGGCGTGGGTTGCCCTCAGGAAGAAAACCTGCGGCGACCGGGGGACTCAGTCCCAATACCAGCCGTCTGCCGGAAGATCCTTGGCGGAGGCATGGGCGGCATGGACCTCGCCCTTCTCGTCCATGATCAGGTTCGGCGCGTCGAGGGCCATCCGCGGATGGACCGTCACGCCGCCGCCGATCGGAGTCAGGAGGCGGTTGTTTCGCCACACGGCGTGGATCGCCGTCTCGGCCCGGGTGGGAGCCGTGAACCGCTCGACCGAGCACGTCTGCTCGTCGCGGAGTTTCTCAGCACCCCAGCCGGCCTTGCCATAGGCGTCGTGCTCCTGCAGGTAGGCCGCGGCGACCACGAGGTCGATCATGGTTCGCAGTTGGGCGTAGACCGGGGCCTTGGCCGCGATCGCGGCGTAGTTGCGGGTGAACGCCTCCGTGAAGCTCTTGCTGGCCTTATCGGGCCGGGTCGCCGAGAGCCGCGTGCCATCGCTCCTGACGACCTCGTCGGCACCGCAGAGTTTCACGCCCCGGCCCACGAGTTCGATGGCGAGGTCGTCCTCGGCGATCCTCACGCACTCGTAGTCGGGCACGAAGTACCACCGCTGCAGCCCGTTGGCGGCCACGGCGCCGGCCGAGGCTAGTTCGATCCAGGTGGGCATCTTCACCGGTGCCAGCTCCAGGCCGATCCCGATCAGTTTCATGCGGTAGTCGGCCTCGACGAGCACATTGGCGAAGTGCGTCGAGGCTGGCACGCCCTGCACGGAGACTTTCTGCTCGCCCAGCGCCTCCTTCATACCCGCGACGATCTGGTCGGCGCTGGCCTTCGGGTTGACGCGGCCGGTCGTGCGGAGGAACTCCTGCATCGCGGCGAGGCCTTCCTTCGTCGGGTCGATCGAGCAGCCGACGAGCCTGTCGTGCGGATGCCCGGGAGCGAACGCCCGCAGCGCCGTGGCCAGATCCTCGAGCAGGACGGTGGGGCTGCCCGTCTCGATGCCGACCACGCGGCCTGTTGCGTCGGTGGCCCAGGGCTCTGCGGGACCGGCGATCACGATCTCACCGGGGGTATCTCCCTCGGCGGGATAGACGAACACGTACTGCACCCGGGTCAGGCCGGCGAGTTTGCCGATTTCATCGGGGATGCCGCGGCCGTCGGCTGCATGTGCGGCCAAGGCCGCTTCGAGCCGCGACAGGGCCACCTTGCGAAGCGGCACCTTCTTCTGCAGGTCGCCCGGCAGAGCCTCAATCGCAGCCTTCCGCTTCTCCGTGGAGAGGCCGGCATCCGCGACGGCCTGCGCGCGGAGCACGCCCTGCGGATCGACTCGCACGCCGGCGGCGTTCGTGATCTGGGCGAGTGCCGGCCCGGCGGGCAGGATCGCAGCGGCGGCGAAGCAGGTGGCCGAGAGGGCGGGCAGGAGACGGAAGCGGCAGGAGCCGCGGGAGGACGTGTGCATCGAGATCACCCGGGGCGGGAGAGTGCGAAAGACGCCGGCAACTGCCCGGGAGAGTAGAGGCGCCGCGAACTGGGGGCAATGCGAGGTTCGGCCGGTTTCCCGGCCGTTTCTCCCCGGTCAGCCGACACCGGCGCGGGTCCGGCCTCGGCGGCCGGCACCGTCGTCGCGGCGGCCGCCGAGCACGATCGCCGCCCGCACGCAGCCCGGGCCGAGCAGGGCGACGAGGTCACGATGGAACTCGGGTGTCCAGCCCACCTTGTCGCGGTCGGCCTCGAGGAGCACCCGGGAGCCGTCGGCGAGGTCGAGGACCAGCCGCAGCGAGACCTTCCCCTGGTGTCGACGGACGAGTTCGGCGAGCCGGTCGAGTGTGGCGGCGTCGTGCAGGCCGTCGGTGAGCTTCAACGTCACGCTCCGCGGTTGCAGCCGCCAGGCCTCGGCGATCGGCACGATCTCGTTGACGATCAGATTGGTCTCCTCGCTGCCGGCCCGGCGGTCGACCGAGCCGGCGACGAGCACGACCGCGTCGGGCTGCAGGTGCTCGCCGAGCCGCGCGTAGTCTTCGGGCCAGCAGATGCTGCGGACGAGACCGTCCATGTCTTCGAGGTCGAACATGCCGTAGCGGGTGTGGGTGGAGCCGGGGCGGGCCTGCTTGGTGTTGGAGAGCTTCACCGCCGCCACCAGGCCGCCGATCACGACGCTGTCTTTGGCCTTTGCGGTGCCCAGGTCTGCCGTCCCATGGCTGCAGATCGCCCCGATCAGCCCCTGGTATTCAGCGAGCGGATGGCTGTGGATGTAATAGCCGAGCACTTCCTTCTCGTTGGACCGCATCTCGAGGTCGGTCAGCGGCGGCACGTCGGGGAGGCCGGCCGGCGCCGTAGCCTCTGCCTGGGGCTCGTCGAGCGCGGCGAACAGATTCTTCTGGCCACTCTTGCGGTCGGCGAGCTGGGCGGCACCCGCAGCCATCGCCCGCTCGATGCCCGCCAGCAGCGCCCCGCGGTGGCCGCCGAGCGAGTCGAGGGCCCCGGCCTTGGCGAGGTTTTCAATCGCCGTCTTGTTGACCACCGACGAGTCGAGCCGACCGCAGAAGTCGGGGAGGTCGGCGAATCGACCCCGCTTGGTCCGCTCCGCGAGGATCGCCTCGGCGGCCTGCTGTCCGCAGCCCTTCACCGCTGCGAGGCCGAACAGGATCTTCCCGTCGGCGGCAGTGAAATCCGGAGCCGAGGCATTGACGTCGGGGGGCGCTACCTCGATGCCCATGCGGCGGCAATCCTCGACGTGCTCGACGAGCGAATCCTTCTTCTTGAAGTTGCGGCCGGTGATGTCGCCCGAGAGCAGGGCCGCCATGAACTCCGTGGGGAAGTGGGTCTTGAGGTAGGCCGTCTGGAAGGCGAGCAGGGCGTAGGCGGTGGAGTGGCTCTTGTTGAAGCCGTAGCCGGCGAACTTTTCGATCAGCGCGAAGACCTCCTCCGCCTGCTGCTTCGAGAGCCCCTTCTCCTGGGAACCCTTCACGAACTGCTCACGGAACGCGGCGATGGTCTCCAGCTTCTTTTTGCTGATCGCCTTGATGCAGGTGTAGGCGGAGGAGAGCTCGATGCCGCCGAGCTGCTCCAGGATCCGCATCACCTGTTCCTGGTAGACCATCACGCCGTGCGTCTCTCCCAGCACGTCCCTCATGACGGGATGGAGAAACTCGGGTCGCTTGCGGCCGTGCTTAACGTTGACGTACTCATCGACCATGCCCCCCTCGAGCGGGCCCGGCCGGTAGAGGGCGTTGACAGAT
>CAJBSQ010000024.1 GCA_903958265.1 uncultured Planctomycetaceae bacterium | reverse complement strand
TGCCACGCGGGGATTGTCGTTTCAGAGGCGTTCGAGTGCCTTCGACTTCCGTGGATCGCCGGCTCGGGGGCGGCAAAAGTCGCGTCGCCGGGCGAGGATACGCCCCAGGCTCCGCGAGCGTTCGCCGACCCCCTTCGCCTCCCCGCCCTCGCTTCCGGAGACGACGCTGCACATAACCTGGATGCGCTCTAGGATCCTCACATCCGGCACGAGCCTCACTCGCCTACCCGCGGAGCCGGCCACGGTTCTTCGAGCGTTCGCCGTCCCCGGTCGCCACCCCGCCCCGTTTCCGACGACGCCGCTCCACCTCGACGGAACGCAACCTAGGGTTTGGAAGCCGGGCAGTGAAGCGGAGGCGTGTCCGGGTCCGATCCCTGTTGCAGAGCATCGAGTGACCGCCATGCAGACCCACGAATCGAACGAGCCCTGCTGGTCGGCGCCGGCGCGCTGGTCGGCGCCGGCGCGCTGGTCGGCGCCGGCCCGCGGTGTCGCCACGCTCGCGATCCTGGTCTACCTGGCTGCCGTCGTGGTGCCGCCGCTGGCGGGTCCGCCGCCCGCGAGTGAACTGGCCAATCGCCTGCTGCAGCCGTTGCGGCCGCTGGTGGGTGCGGTCTATCTCGGCCACGGCTACCGCTTCTTCGCGCCGAATCCCGGCCCCGGCCACTCGCTCCGCTGGACGATGACCATGGCGGATGGCTCGACTCGCGGCGGATCGATTCCCGACGAGGATGCCGATCGGCCACGGCTGCTCTACCATCGCCGCTTCATGGTGAGCGAGAAGATTGCCACCCTGGTGCCCTTCGCCGACGCCCCGGCGGACGTCCGCGACCGTGCGAAGCGTGACTGGCAACCATTGGTGAAGGGCGTCGCCACGAACCTGCTGCGGCGGGAGGGGGGCACGAGCGTGACCCTCGAGGTGGTGGAACATTATCTGCCCGATCCTGGCGAGGTGCTCGCCAGCACCACGATGACCGACACCGTGACGCCGCTGGGCAGCTATGCCTGGGCGTCTGAGGAGGGGCGGTGAACTCTCCCCGCATGCCGCACGATGATCGCCTTCCGGCCGTTGGCCGCCGGCCTGCCGCGGCGTCGCGGAACTGGTGCTCCGACTGGTGTGCCGGCTGGAATGATTTCTGGTTTACGCCGGCCGATCCGCTGCCGCTCGACTTGATCCGAATCGCCACCGGATTGCTCCTGACGTGGTCGTGCGTCGTCTGGCTCCTCGATGCCGATGCCTTCTTCGGCGACCGGGGCTGGCTGCGGCCCGATCAGGTCTGGCGGATGAACGATCAGCCCTGGCAGTGGAGCTGGTACTTTGCGGCCCGTTCCCCGACCATGATCCGGGTGTTCGGTGGCATCGCGCTGGTGGCCGCGATCCTGCTCACCATCGGCCTCGCCACGCCGCTGGCGGCCATCGTGTCGCTGCTCGGTCTCGTCAGCGCGGCCAACCGGGCGCCGCTCAACGCCTTCGGCCTCGACGACACGCTCGGCATGCTGCTGATTCCGCTCGTCATCGGTCCCGCCGGCTCCCGTCTGTCGGTCGACCGACTGATCAGCGGAGTGGAGCAGGGCAGGGGAGGGGGCCGCTCCGTGAGGGCCAACGTGGCGCTGCGGCTGCTGCAGGTGCACCTCTGCGTCGTCTACTTCTTCTCCGGCACCGGCAAACTCTTCGGCGCGAGCTGGTGGGAGGGGACGGCCCTCTGGGGTGCCATCGCCAATGACCGCTACCGCACGCTCGACCTGCGGGGGCTCGCCGGGCACCCGCTGGTCGTCAACGCCCTGACGCTCGCCACCCTCTGGTGGGAGGTGTCGTACCCGGCCCTGGTCTGGCCACGGCTCACCCGGCGACTCTGCCTGGCGATGGCCGTGGCGGTGCACTTGGGGATCGGCCTCGCCATGGGCATGATGGAGTTCGGTCTGGCGATGCTCGCGGCCAACCTCGCGTTTGTGCCGGCCGACACCGTCCGCACCCTGCTTCGTTTCCTGCCTCGTCGCTGGTCTGTCTCCGATACCCTCCCAGGAACCTCACCGGATCTCTCATGATCGACACTCTCGCAGTGGTCGGCGCCACCGGCGCCGTGGGCCGCATCATCGTAGACATGCTCGTCGCCCGGAAGTTTCCGGCGCGGCGGATCAAACTCCTGGCCTCGGCACGATCGGCGGGCACGCCGATGCGGGTGGGTGAGGCGACGTACGACGTGGAGGTGCTGGGGCCCGACTCGTTCCAGGGAGTGGAGATTGCGATCGGCAGCACGCCCGACGAGGTCGCCGCGGAGTTCGTGCCGTGGGCGGTGGAGCGGGGCACCGTCGTCGTGGACGAGAGCGGCTTCTACCGGATGAATCCGGAGGTGCCGCTGGTGATCCCGGAGGTGAACCCCGAGGCGATCGCCACCCACAGGGGGATCATCGCCAGCCCCAACTGCTCGACCACCCAGATGGTGATGGTGATGAAACCGCTGCACGACGCCGCCCGGGTGAAGCGGGTGATCGTCAGCACCTATCAGGCAGTCAGCGGTGCGGGGCTCTCGGCCACGCGGGAACTGGAGCAGGCGACGGCCGCCTGGCTCGCCGGGGAGCCCGAATCCCAGCAGATCTTCCCGCACAGGATCGCCGCCAACCTGATCCCACAGATCGGCTCCCCGCGGCCCAACGGCTTCACCAGCGAAGAGATGAAGATGGTGCTCGAGACCCGCAAGATCCTGGGCGATGAGTCAATCGCCGTGAGTGCCACCTGCGTCCGCGTGCCGGTGGCCAACGGTCACAGCGAGTCGATCCTGATCGAGACGGAGAAGAAGCTCACCGCCGACGAGGCCCGCGGGCTGTTGGCGGGATTCCCCGGCATCGTCGTGGAGGATGATCTCTCGGCCAAGCACTATCCGCAGCCGCGGACGGCGAGCGGCCGCGACGCGGTCTTCGTGGGCCGGATTCGCGAGGACATCTCGTGCCCCAACGGCATCGCCCTGTGGTGCGTGTCTGACAATCTCCGCAAGGGTGCGGCCACGAACGCCGTGCAGATCGCCGAGCATCTGGCGAAGCACGGGCTGAAGGGGGCAGGGCACGCGGTGCGGACATGACCACGCTGCCCAGCGGCGACCCGCCGTCGGCTCCGAGCCGGCGAATCGCGGTTCGGCTGGCCTACGACGGCACCCGCTATGCGGGCTGGCAGATCCAGCCCGGCCTGGCGACGGTGCAGGGGACCCTTGCCGAGGCGATCCGCTCGATCTCGGGCGAGGTCGTGATGCCCAGGGGAGCGAGTCGAACCGATTCCGGCGTCCACGCGGTCGACCAGGTCGCCGCCTTCACCTCGACGAGCGGCCATTCCGCAGCCGTCTGGTGGCGGGCGCTCAATGCCCTGCTGCCGCCTGACATCGCCGTGCGTGAGGCCCGCGAGGTGGCTGCCACCTTCGATCCGGTGTCGGCGGCCATCCGGAAACGCTACCGCTACCGGATCTACGACGCCCGATGGCGGCCGGTCCTCGACCGGCACCTCGTCTGGCGGTGGCGGTGCCGCCTCGACGAGGAGCGGATGCGGGAGGAGGCCGCCGCGCTCGTGGGCGAACACGACTTCACGAGCTTCGAGAGTGCCCCCTCCACGCGGGTCTCGAAAGTCCGCACGATCCACTCGCTCGGCGTCTTCCGGCCGCCGCTGGCGGGCGACGCGGCCGGCGCGGAGGTCTGGGTCGAGGTCGTCGGGAACGGATTTCTGTACAACATGGTCCGGATCATCGTCGGCTCGTTGGTGATGGTCGGTTCGGGACGGCGGTCACCCGGGTGGCTCGGGGAGGCGCTCGCCGCTCGCAGCCGGCCCGCCGCGGGGCCGACGGCGCCGCCCCAGGGTCTCGTGCTCGTGTCGATCGAGCTCGATCCGGGGAAGTGGCCTGCCACAGGTGCGTCGGAACTCGGATCATGACCAAACTCCCCGAACAACTCGGCCCGCTGAAGCTCGTGCAGCAGATTGGCCTGGGCAAGCACTGCCAGGTGTGGGAGGCCGTCGATGCCAAGTCCCGCAAGCAGGTGGCGATCAAGGTGATCGTGCCCGACATGGCCACCGACGCGGGCCAGCGGAAACTGCTCGAGCACGAGCTCAAGGTTGCAAAGTCGCTCGACCATCCCACGGTCATCAAAATCGACCGGCTCTCCGAGGAAGGGGGGCTGCCGCACCTGGTGATGGAATACTTCCCGGCGGCCAACCTCAAGAAGCAGATCGCGGCGGGGGTCGAGCCGCTCGTGCCGAAGCTGCAGCGGATCGTGACCGAGACAGCGTTGGCGCTCGACCACATGCACTCGCGGGGCTGGGTGCACCGCGACGTGAAACCCGACAACGTGCTCGCCGCAGCCGATGGGCAGGTGAAGCTGATCGACCTGGCGATCGCGGCGAAGGCCTCCGGTTTTCTGGGCAAGCTGCTCGGCAGCAAGACGCTCGCCCAGGGATCCCCGAGCTACATGTCGCCGGAGCAGATCCGGGGTGAGGCCCTCGACGCCCGCTCCGACATCTATTCCTTTGGCTGCGTGATCTTCGAGCTGATCTCCGGCCGACCGCCCTACACGGGGGCCGACACCAACGACCTGCTGAACAAGCACGTCTCGGCGACCGTGCCGGCGGTGGACGCTTTCAACAAGAACGCGACGACGGCCTGCGCGAAGTTCCTGCGGCAGATGCTTGCCAAGAAGCCGGCCGAGCGGCCGGCCTCGATGAAGGAGGTGCTCCAGCAGCTCCGGGCGATCCGGCTCGTCGAGCGGGCCGTGGTCTGACGCGTCGTCCCTCGGGAGCCCGGAAACGCTCGATTTCACGGCGGGGATTTCCCGGTTGACGCGGGATTTCCCGGCCGGGGAAACTCTAGGACCCCGACCAAGCCCCCGCGAGAGACCCTGCCGATGGCTGCCGGACTGCACCGCCTGCCGCTGGAAAAGCCGATCTACGAGATCGAGGACCGGATCGCCGCGCTCGAGGCCGCGCCCCTGGGGGGTCAGCAGCAGCAGGAGTCCCGACGGCTGAAGCGGGAACTCGTGGAGGTCCAGAAGAAGGTCTTCGGAACGCTCGATCCGTGGCAGACCGTCCAGGTCTCTCGACATCCCAACCGGCCCAAGACCAGCGATTACCTCGACCTCGTGTTCGACGAGTTCGTGGAACTCCACGGCGACAAATCCTTCGGCGACGATCCGGCGATGCTGTCTGGGTTCGCCAAGCTCGACCAGTACAAGGTGATGGTGATCGGCCACCAGAAGGGCAAGACCCTCGCCGAGCGGCAGGCCTGCCATTTCGGGTGCGCCCATCCGGAGGGCTACCGCAAGGCGATGGGCAAGATGAAGCTGGCGGCCAAATACGGGCTGCCGGTGATCTGCCTGATCGACACCCCCGGCGCCTATCCGGGCGTGGGAGCTGAGGAACGCGGCCAGGCTCAGGTGATCGCCGAAAGCATGTTCCTGATGGCCACGCTTCCGGTGCCGATCGTCTGCGTGGTGATCGGGGAGGGCGGTTCGGGCGGCGCGCTGGGGATCGGCGTGGGCGACCGGGTGGCGGTGCTCGAGCATGCCTACTACAGCGTGATCAGTCCCGAGGGGTGTGCCGGCATTCTCTGGAAGAGCGTCGAGTTCAAGGCAGACGCGGCCCGGGCCCTCCGATTTCGGTCGGCCGACCTGAAGGAGCTCGGCGTCATCGACGCGGTGATCGAGGAGCCGGCCGGCGGCGCCCACCGGCATCCGCGGCGGATGGCGGCCCGGCTCAAGATGTTTTTGGCACGCAGCCTCCGCGAACTACTGGCTCGCCCGCGGGACCAGCTCGTCAACGAGCGGTACGAGAAGTTTCGCCGGATGGGCGTGTTTCTCGAGGGCGAAGCGGCCGGCTGACGGCGTGGCCGGCAGTTCAAAAACGCCAAGGCACCGCGGGTCGAAGAAATCCTCGCCACCCTCGTGGCCCTCGGCCACGCCCGCCGCACCGACTCCGGCTACGCGTCGGCGTGACAGCGCTCCGGCGAAGTGCTGTTCTTGAAGACGATCATTCCGAGCAGAAACACGCACCTGTAGAGAGCGGCCGTTGAAGAAGGGGTTCCTTACCAGACCTTCATCTCGAGCATCTTGCACAAATACATCTCCGGCCGGCTGGTCGAGCGGCCTCGGTCGACTTCGGCGTGAGGCTGCCGTGGCCTGCCGCGATGCGCCTGGGTAGCATAACGAGCATGGCCACAGCGAATACGCCCATCTGGGCACCGACACCCGAGAAGATGCAGGCCGCCATCAAGCGGCTCGTGGCGGTCGCGCAGCCGACGAAGATCATCCTCTTCGGGTCACAGGCCCGCGGCGACGCCGACGATCACAGCGACGTCGATCTGTTGGTGATCAAGCCGCGCGTCGCGGATCGCTATGAGGAAATTATCGAGCTCGACCGATCGCTGGCTGGAATTCTGATGCCGGTAGACATTCTCCTCGTCAGCGAATCTGAATTCGAGGAGCGAGCAGACCAGCCAGGCACGGTTGAACGAGCCGCACGGCAAGAAGGCCGAGTGCTGTATGCCGCCTGACCGGCCAGAAGTCCTGTTGCGGAAGGCGCGGCAGGACGAGCTTGTGCTCGAGCGGCTGCTCGATGATCAGGAAGTCGATGACGACACCCTGGGGTTCCATGCCCAGCAAGCAGTTGAGAAGTTGCTCAAAGCTGTCTTGGCATCGCGTGGCGTCGAGTATCCCAGGACGCACAACCTCCGCGTTCTGGTCGAGTTACTCGCTAAAGACAGCATCCAACTGCCTGAGGAGCTCTCGCAGATCGCCAGGCTGACTCAGTTTGGAACGACATTCCGCTATGACGCCATCCAGTCTGCGGCCGAAGGCGAGCGGGCGAAGTGGCTCGATCAGGTACGGAGCCTGCGGGCGTTCGCGGAGCCGTTGATTCGCTGAGCGGCCGGGCTTGCCGGCTCAGCCGCCCCGGAGTTCCGTGTACTTGCGGGCGTTGCCGCGGGCGAGCTTCACGGGATATTTCTGCTCGTTCGCCGCGAGTTTGGCGGCGATCGCCTCGGCCAGGTCGATGCCCAGCCGGTCGGCGAGGAGCATCGTGAACATCACGACGTCGGCGATCTCGTCGGCCACGCCGGCCCGCTTGGCCCCGTCGGCCAGATCCTGGTCGACCTCGGCGTCGGTCTTCCAGAGAAACCGCTCCTGGAGTTCGGCCGCCTCGATGGCGACCGCTGCGGCCAGGTTCTTCGGCGTGTGAAACTGCGCCCAGTCGCGTTCGTCCCGAAACCGGCAGACGGCCGCCACGAGGTCGGCGAGCGTGACGGTGGAAGGGAGGTGAGACATGCGGTGAGGATAGCCAATCAGCCCCGATTCCGCCCCTCTCCCCAACGTCCGATAATGTCTCTTATGTCCGGTTGGCCCTTGCCATTTTCCCCTTGTTTTCCAGGTCCGATCCCCCGCTGCCCTGCCCGCATGAACCCGCTAGGCGGTCGTGATGGCCGCCGTGATTCGGGCGCTGGGTCGCTGGTCGAGTCAGGTCGAGTCTCGTCGATGATGACCGCGGAGCAGTGGCTCGCGTCGCACGCCATCAGCAGCTCGCTTAGCGGATGGGGAGCGGCGTCTGCGCGCCCACTGGGAACTGTCCTGGCGGCGCCGGAATCGGCTGATACGACGGCCGGTTCGGAAACCCACTCGCCGCCGGTGGTGCCGGTGGTGCCGGCTGGAACGGTGCCGCCCCGCCCGGGCCACCCCAGGCATGCGGCGTCGTGAACCCGACGGCCGCGGCCTGCGCACCCCCCTGCCCTGGCGCCGGGCCTGCCGGCACGGCTCCCGTGTTTGTCCATGCCGTGGCCGACGTGACGCCGTCCCAGATCGCCTTCAGGGACGAGGGCTGCGACGGCACGAGGTTGGCCGGCGGGGCCATGTCGCCACCGGCAGCGGGCTGGCGGAACTGTTCCTCGAACTGCTTCACGAACGGCTGGACCGGCTCGGCGATGTTGGGCGGCAGGATCTCATCGGCGCGGACGATGATCTCGGCCACGAGCCGGCCACTCCGGCTGGAGACGATCTGGTGGCGGTAGGCGGGAGCCAGCGTGACTGCGAAGAAGGTCACGACCACACACATCAGGGCCCCTTTGGCCAGGCCCAGGAGCAGTCCGAGCTGATGGTCAAAGGACGACAGATGCACCGCGTTGATCGCCCCCGAGATCACGCTGAAGACGAGCCACACCGCCAGGGACGTGCCGACGTAGATCGCCAGCATGGCGATGAGTCGATTCCAGGGCGCCTGCTGGCCGAAGTAGGGGGCGAGTTGGCCGCTGAACCGCAGGGCGAGAAAGCCACTCGCCGCGATGCCCGCGATCCAGGCCAACTGCCACACCATGCCCTTGAAGTAGCCGAGCACCGCCGCGGCGGCGAGGATTCCCAGCATCACGAGGTCGTAGCCTTCGATCGCCATCGAGCCGTTTCTCCTGACGTTCGCCAGCGGAGGCGGGTGCGGGGGGAGGCGAAGTGTAGGGATAGCCAAAGGAACCAACGAAGCCCAGAAGATCCGGGTATTTTTGGCTATGACGCCTGTGCTGCCGCCGCCTGTGCAGGCCGCGCAGAGTTCCCAGGCTTCCCAGTCTTCGGCGAACGGCGTCGCTTTCGCCGGCAGCGCTGCACGTAAATCTTCGCCAAGCCTCCCAGTCCACCTGATTTCTCCTCCTGGTGGTCGGGTGGATGGAAACACGGCCGGAAAAACCGACCGTATCTATTTGGCGGTGCAGGGGATGGGCGGCGTCATCGGCTGACGGTTTTACTGGCGATGGCCGATGAGGGAGCAAGTGTCGGTGTGGTCCGGAACGGAGTCCGGCCTGCGCCGACGGGGTGGGAAGCCGGGGATTCGTCCTCTTCTCGCCGCTGTTTGCCTCGAAGGGAATCGCCTCGTGCCCGGGTTCCGCGCGCACATCACCGCGTCGTCCATCATTGGCGCGGGCTATGGCGCGGCGGCATGGTATCTCGGAGGCATGCCCCCGACGACGGCCGCCCTCGGCGCCGGTGTGTGTGCGGTCTCGGGAATGCTGCCCGATCTCGACAGCGGACCCGGCGCGCCGCTCCGCGAGAGCGTGGCCTTTGCCGCCGCCATCGTGCCCATGCTGATGATCCACCGCTTCCAGCAGTGGGGGATGCCGCTTGAGGCGATGATCATTGCGGCGGCGGCGATCTACGCGGCCTTGCGGTTCGGGCTCACCTGGCTGCTGGAAAACTATTCCAAGCATCGCGGCATGCTGCACAGCGTGCCAGCGGCCGCGATCGCCGGCCAGGTGACGTTCTTGGCGTTCTCCTCGGCAGAACCGCTCCGCCGCTACTACGTCTGCAGTGCGGTGGTGCTCGGCTTTCTGACACACCTCGTGCTCGACGAGATCTGGGCCGCAAGGCAGGGACTGTTCGGGCCGAAGGTGAAGAAGTCGTTCGGCACGGCGCTCAAGTTCGCCGGCCCGGAACTCTGGCCGAATCTGATCGCCTACGGCATCGTGCTCGTGCTGGGGGCCGTCGCGGCTGGCGATGCGGCCTGGACCGAGCGGATGGCAAACATGCGGCAGCACATGGAGCACGCGGCGCGGGTTTCCCCGCAGCCCTACCCCCAGTCGTACCCGCAGCCCTACCCGCAGCAGTATTCGCAGCCCTATCAGCAGAACCCGCAGCCGCAGTTCCGGCGGTAGTGGCAGGCCACTTGTGTGCCGCCGCGGGCGGCGGGATCATGGCTCGCTTGCCGCCGGATCCCCGCCATGTGCCCCATGCTCCTCGCCAGCACCATTCCCAATACCGCCGCGGCCGTGAGCTTGGTCCTGGCCCTGGTGCTGATTGCCGCGGCCGCGTTCGCCGGCGGTTCGTCGGTGGCGTTCGTGTCGCTCGGACACCGCCCGATGCAGGTGCTCGTATCGCTGACCGGCGGCGTGCTGCTGGGCGTGGGAATGCTGCACCTCCTGCCCCATGCCTGGATCCAGCTCGGCCGGAATCTGGACGTGACGATGCTCTGGGTGCTCGCCGGTTTCTTCCTGATGTTTCTCCTGGAACGGGCGTTTCACGGGCATGCCCACCACACGTCCGCCGGCGGCTGCGAGCACGAGCACGGGCACGGCGTTCACGACCACGGGCCGCACGACGGCCCGAACCACGGCGCCTCCCGCGGAGATGCGGGGCGAAGTCCGTGGGCCTGGTGTGGCGCCTTCGCGGGCCTTGCCCTCCACAGCCTCGCCGATGGCGCCGCCCTCGCCGCGTCGGTGCGGGCCGATGCGGCGCACGGGATCGGACTGTTCGCGGGCTTCGCCACGTTTCTGGCAATCGTGCTGCACAAGCCGCTCGATGCGGGCATCATCGCCACCCTGATGATCAACTCCGGCGCATCGCCCCGGATGCGGCTGCTCGTCAACGCGCTCTACGCGGCGGTGGTACCGGTCGGCGCCGGGCTGTTTCTCGCGAGCCTGTCGCTTTTTGGTGGTCGCCAAGACGCCGTGCTCGGGGTCGCGATGGCCATGGCGGCAGGCGCGTTCGTGTGCATCGCGGCGGCCGACCTGCTGCCGGAGGTGCAGTTTCACAGCCACGATCGCGTGCTGCTCACCACCGCTCTGGCGATGGGGCTCGCGCTGGCCTGGGGGATCACCCTGCTCGAGCGGTCATCGCACGCGCACGCGGCCCATTCGAACGACACCGTCCCGCCGGCAGATCACGACGGCTGACGAGTCCCAGCGGTTTCCACGTCGAGGCCGCGGGCTGTCCGCTCCCGACGGACCTCATCCATCACGTCGTCGATCAGGGCATGCTGACCGCGGATGGCCGGCAACTGGGCCTGGAAGCACCAGGCGATCGCCGCCGCCAATCCGATGCCGCCGATCAGGTGTGGCGTGACCCAGTCGCTGCTGCCCTTACGGCCTGCGGCGGGGTCGGCGGCCCCGCCAAGCGCGACGATGGCGATGACCGCGAGCACGCCTCCGAGGGCAAACGGAAAGGCCGACCGCTTGAGCCTCGTGCTGCGGGCGATCAGCTGCTGGTCGAGGCCGTACGATTCGACCACTTCGCGGCACCAGCGGCCGGTGCCGATGAAGTAGGTGACGGTGAGGCAGTTGACGAGCACCACGACGAGTGCCGCCAGCACGCCCGTCAGCCGGTGGACCGTGCCCCAGCGGAGCACGGCGGGGTCGACCACGCCGTGGAGGTCGCCGAGCCACAGCCCGAGGCCCGCGGTCGTGACCAGCAGCGTGACCGCGAACAGCGCGGCCCTGGTGAACACCTGCTCCATGACCTCGGTCGCTTTCTCACGTGGTGATCTGGGCGAAGACCGCAGCGTTGGGGCCGGTGGCTGGATCGGGACCGACCGGCCACAAACGCCCCTCCGCAACGGCCACGCATGCGTAGCCTTCGCAGGCGTTATAGGCTTGAGAGCCCGATCGACACCATGGTCTCACCCACGATGACGCCTCCGCAGCCATTTCCAGCCGTCGCGATCACCTGTGGTGACCCTGCCGGGATCGGCCCCGAAGTGGCCTGCCTTACCTGGGCAACGACCGCAGCGCACGGCCGGGCGCGGCTGCGGCTGGTCGCCGAGCCAGCACTGCTCCGCGAGGTGCTCGAAAGACGTCGCGGGATGCCGCGGCTGAACATCGAGTCGGTGGCCGTCGACGATCCGAGGCCTTCGATCCCCGGCACCGTGCTGGTGATCGATCCTGGTGGCGTCGCCGGCTCAGAAGCCGTCGTGCCCGGAACGGTCTCCGCAGCCGGTGGGGCGTCGGCAGCCCGGGCTGTCGAGGTGGCCTTCGCCGCCACCCGCGCCGGCCATGCCGCCGCCATCGTGACGGGCCCGCTCCACAAGGAGGCCCTCCATGCCGCCGGCTACGACGTGCCCGGCCACACCGAACTGCTCGCCCGGGCCTGCGGCCTGCCTGACGCCGCAGCGTCGATGATGCTCTGGCTGCCCGCCGATCCCGCCGGTGGTCGCGGTGGGCTCGGCGTGGTGCATGCGACCCTTCACGAGTCGCTGCGGTCGGCGGTTGCAAGGCTGTCGTCGTCGGGCATCGAGGCGGCCGGTCGGCGGTTGGCCGACCTGCTCGTGCCGTTGCTCGGTCGACCGCCGCGGATCGCGGTGGCCGCCGTCAACCCGCACGGCGGCGAGGGGGGGCTGTTCGGCGACGAGGAGTCGCGGATCGTGGCGCCCGCGGTGGCGCGACTCGCCGCCGCAGGCATCGCCGTGACCGGTCCGCTGCCCGCCGACACGCTCTTCCTGCGGGCCAGCCGCGGTGAGTTCGACGGCGTGGTCGCGATGTACCACGACCAGGGGCACATCCCCGTCAAACTCCTCGGCATGCACCGCGCGGTGAACATCACGCTCGGGCTGCCGCTGGTGCGGACAAGTGTCGCCCACGGTACCGGCTTCGACATCGTGGGCCGCGGGCTTGCCGATCCGTCGAGCATGATCTCGGCGCTCGATGCCGCTGTCCGCCTTGTGGAAGCGGGCTGGCCGCGGCTCACCTCATGAGGCCGAGCGTGGTGACGTACATCTCGGTGACGTCGATCAGGCCCTCGGTCGCCGGCTGGTAGAAGAAGGCCGTGGCGTCGACCGGGCCATTGATTTCCGCGTCGTAGAGATCGAGCACAGCGATCGTTTCGAGCGGGCCGTCGGCGACCGGTCGGGTTCCGGGAATCGCGAGCCATTCGATCCGCCGCGGGATCAGATCGCTGCGGCCAATCGACAGGCGAACCTGCCACGGCATGCCGTCGGGCATGTCAGCGGGCCCGATGCCGCCAGGGGTCGCGGCCTTGGCCTTCAGTTGCGGCAACACGATCGGGAGGAAGGCGGCGTGCCAGCCCCCTTCGACCACCCACACGGGCTGACCGTCGAGGTCGATGGGCGTGGCCTTCGTGAACCGGAACCAGTGCCGCATCAGCCTGATCATCCGCTGCAGGCCACCGAGGTACGACGCCCCATCCGCCGCGTCCGGTGCCTTGAGATCGAGGAGTTTGCCCCGCACCCGTCGCACGTCGATCCGTTGCAGCGACGGCGGTTCCTCGCCGTTGTGCCGGTGCGTCCAGCAGAACAGCCCGTCGGAAACCTCCGTGAACTCGAACGTCTCCGAATCGCACGTCAGCGTTGAATCGAACCGAAACCGCTGCTCCTCCCCTTCACCCGATTGCAGGTAGCGGCCCGTCCCCACGAGCACGCGGTCTCCGACGCGGGCCTTCTGCCGGATCTTGACGGCGAACGACGGGGCCCGGGCGATGACCCCCAGAGAACTCACCACGATCCGTTCCGCCTGGGCCGCTGCGTCTTCGACGGCCGCGGTGGCGGGCGCCGCCGAGGTGGCCGCCGTGGGGGTGTCGGTCGAGGTGTCGGTGGGGGCCTCGGCCGCACCGGCTCCCGGCCCGTCGGTCTGCCGCTGGTAGACGCTCGGTGCAGGCTGATTCGCCGCGACCCTGCCAGCGCACAGCCCCGCCGCTCCCACGGCCGCGGCGAGGGCGGCCACGCAACTCCGTGAACTGGGCAGTCTGGTGGGAGGGCGGGTTGGCACGATCAGGTCGACTCTGTCGATTTTTCCAAAGAAACCAGCGCTGGAGCGTCGAAACAACTCTCGTGGATGGACCGACCGCGGGCTGTCCTTCGACGCTGTCACCGGCGGCGAGTGTACGGAACAGCTGCTTTCCGGCCCATGCCGGAAAGGGCCTCGTCGCCGCGGTCGCGTGAGAACGGTTCGGGCTCGGATTCTGGAGGAACTGCAATGCTGAAGCGTCGTCTGCAGGGCTTCGTTGGCGTGTCGCTGGCGGCCACGCTCACGGGCTGCACGATCCCGGCGAACTCCCCGTTCACCGGCCTCGCCCAGATTCGGCCGGTCGCCACGCCGCACACCAACGTCCTGCCGCCGGCCGCGATGCTCCAGCATCCAGGCCCCGGCGTGGAGGGGCCCGGCCCCGGCATCATCACGCCAGCCTCGTACGAGGCAGCGCTCGCCGCGGCGGGCGCGGGTGGTCCGCTGGGACCTGGTGGCTCCGGCGGCGTTTACGGCATGGCCCCGACCTCGCAGGTCGGCTTCGTCGGCCCCGATGGCATGCAGATCCGCTGGGACATCTCGGCCGGCGGCGGGTTCGATTCCGAACCGCTCGTGGCGCCAGGCCGCTACGACTTTCCGCAAGGGGCGATCTACCGCCTCAAGATCACCGACATCCCGGGCCGCGAAGGAATCGAACTCTATCCCTCGCTGGAGGTCGCGCCGGTGACGCCCCGCACGGCGGCGTATCTCGCGCACAACGCGGTCCCCTTTCAGCTCACGGAAGAAGACCTCGATCAGGTGACCAGCGGAAACTTCGTCACCAAGGTCGTGTACCTGCCCGACGCCGAGTACCAGGAACTCGCCGTGGCGGGCGTGGAGACGCTCGTGAGCACGCGGCTTGATCCGGGCTGCGACCCCGTGGTCGAGGCCGACCGTCGCGGGTCGATCCTGTCGATCATCCGGATCGGCAACAAGGATCTGGAGTCGCCGGGCACTGCCGGGGTCGGTGGCTTCGCCGACAACGGCTCGGGCACGGCCATGCCGGCCGGGCTGGCGGCGCCGCTCGGCATGCCCTGCGGCGGCAATCCTGCGGAGATGCCCCCGGCCTTCGTGGCCGGCATGACCGCGCCCCAGTACGGCATGCCGTCGGTGGGCACGCCCATCGGCCTCCCCGGCCCCGCGCACATTCCGCTGGGCGTGCCGGCCGGGCTGCAGAGGCACTCGATCACCAACCACACGAAGATGCACATTCCGCCCCCGTCGCGGTCGGTCGGGCTGCACGTGCAGGAGTCTCCCGGGCTGAGCTACCCCAAGCCGGCGCGTCACGCCTACGTGCTCGAACGGCACGACGTGCCCCACCTCCACCTCAAGCAGCCCCGCGAGGATCGCACGCGGTGGGTCGACAACGGCGGCATGGATCCCGATGCGCTCAACGCCGGAGCCCGGATGATGCACGGCGGCATGGGCGACGAGGCCCCGTGCCCGCCGGAGCCGATGGAGTAATGAAGAGCAATCAGATGTTCCGGACAGGGACCGTGCTGCGGCTAGCCCTCGGGCCGCTGGCGACCGCCGTTCTCATCGTGGCATCCTCGGCCGGGTTTTCCCGCCAGGCTGCCGCGGCGAATCCGGCGGGAACGTTCGCCAGCACCTCATTAACGGGAGCGATTGGCGCCCCTGGGTGGCTGCAGCATGGTCCCTGTCCGGAAACGTTGCTCCCCGATCGCGTGCAGCCCGTCGAGATTCGTGGGCCGGAGGGGCTGCTGATGGCGATCGAAACCGCGGAGGGCTGGTCGATGCTGCGGCCCGGGCCGCTGCGGATCGGGCTCGTGGTCGGGCAACCCTACCGGCTGCGGATCGGGGGGATCCCGGGCCGCGACGGGGAGGAACTCTTTCCCTCGGTGCGCGTGCTGGCCAAGCTTGCAGCGCCACCGGGCATGGCCTGGCGGTTTCCCGTCGAGATCGTGATCGACGAAGACGATCTCGAGTCGGCTGCGACCGGGGGCCACGTTCGGCGCATCGTCTACGCCTCGTGCGAATCGGAGCAGCCTGATCCGGTCCCCGCCGGCTGGTTCGACGTCAAGCCGGGGGACGACGCGCTCGAGGTCGCCCGCACGCTCGGCGATCCGGTGGCGGAGGTCGTGATTGGCAATCGCCAACCAACGCCGGAGACGCTGCCATGACCCGGTGTGCCGACGAGCGACGCGATCAGCAGGCGGCTCCGGCCGCCGTGCGGCTGCGCTGGCTGAGGATCGCGGCGATCGCGACGGCCGCCGTGTCGCTCGCCTCCTGTCGGGCCATGCCGACCGCGGTGATCCTGGGCACCGCCGCCGTCTCCGATTCGATGGATGCGCTCGACTCCGCCGGGCCAGCCACGCCGATCGCGGTGGCTGAGCCAGCGGAAGCTCAGGCCGCAGATCCCGGCGCGGGCGATGCTCGTGCGTCCGCCGCGGCCGGAAGCCCGACCCTGCGGTGGCAGGGGAAGTGCGACAGGTATCGGCGGAGATGGTCGCCAGACGGGATCCGCACGTGGTCCGCACCGGCCTCGAAGCCCCCTGCCCTCCCCTGCCCCGGATCGGCGGTCGCTGCCGGGCCGGATGTGGCCGGCAGGCTCATGGCCACGGATCGGTCACGGCGGGGGAATGCGGCCCGGCCTGCTCTCCTGCGCCGTGCCTTGCCTGCGCGGTCGAACCGCCGCCGCCGGTGGTCGGTCCGTATCTGGTCTGCGACGGCGGCGACGGCGCTCGGCCGGCGATCGCGGTCGGCGCGGCGGACCTTGGTCATCTTACGGCCGGCGACACGGTGGCCCGCTACCGCGCGGCCGATGAGATGCCCGATTCCGACTGCGTGCGGCTGGTGACCTCGAACTGCGCCTGCGTGTTTGCGCCGCGGTTCGGCGGGGTCCGCGAGGTGACGCGGCCGCTCGAAGACGCCCAGCCCGAGGGCCCGCGTGGCCTGGCGCTCGACGCGACCGTGGAGCTCGAGGAGACGCGGCAGCCGGTCTGCGGCAAGGTGCAGACTGTGTCCCTCGAAGCGGCCCGCAAGGCACTCCCCGGGATCGCGGTGCAGGAGCGACTCGGGCCGCTCGCGGTCGATCAGGGCGACATGCCCCACGAGGACGACGGCCTCGCGGGCCCGGTGGAAGGTGTGCTCGATCAGCGGTTGGAGCTCGAGCGTCTGCGGCAGCGGCCGCTCGTGCAGGTGGGCTTCGACGTGCCGATCGCCTGGACCTGCATCAAGGCGGCCAACGTGCTGCTCAACGACCAGGCCGCGGAGGTCGTGGCCGTCGATCGCGGCACCGCGACCCTCCGCTTCGAGGAGCCCGGGCGGGCCGAGCTCACGCTCTGCAAGCGGGCCGGCAGCGACACGGCCCGGCCCGGCGAGGAACTCGACTTCACGATCGTGATGCTCAACTCGGGCGACCGCCCGCTCGCCGGCGTCGTGCTGGCCGACGCCCTGCCCACCCGCCTGACCTACCTTCCCGACTCCGCCGCCGCGAGCGTGCCGGCCGACTTCGTCACCGAAACCGGTGACGACGGCTCCGTCGTGCTGACCTGGCGGCTCAAGGAGACGCTCCGCCCCGGCGAGAGCGGATTCGTGCGGTTCCGCACGGTCGTGAAGTGACCGTCGCCCCGCGGTTGCCGCAGCCGGCGGCACGCGGGTACTATCTGCAGTCGATTTCCGGGGCCGAGCGCGGCCCCTGCCATTCATCCGAGGGTTTCATGTCGCACCGTGTTTTGCCCCGCCTGTCGCTCGTGCTTGTTCCTTCGCTGATCGCGGGCATCGCCGCGGTGGCGGTGCTGGTTCCCGTCGTCGAGGCGCGGCAGCCCGGCGCTGCGGCGACCGCCGAGGCTGAGTCGGCGACCCTCACCGTGCCGCCCCTCCCCAAGGGCACCCCCGAACAACTGATGGCGTTCGTGGAGGGTCTGCTTCCGCCCAAGACCCAGCCCAAGTCGCGGGAAGAGATGATCGCCTACATCAGCGACGTGAGCCGGGTGTCGGTGCAGGCGGCCGACGCGATCCTGCCGCAGGTCAAGGTCGACGATCCGCTCTATGAGAAAGCCGCGAAGCTCAAACTCGCCAGCCTGATGCGGCTGGGCCAACTCGGAGACGAGGCGGCGGTCAAGGCGGTGGCTGAGTTTTCGGCGACGCTCGTGGCCAGCCCCGTGCCTGCTCTGGCGATGGAGGCCAAGCGGCTCCAGATCGTTTCCGAGGCCCAGCAGATGTTCGCCGAGGAAAAGTTCGATGGGGCGAGCGCACTCGTCAAAAAGGCCGCCGCCTTGTTGGCCGCCAACCCCGATGACCAGCAGACGGCCGGGCTGGTGATGCAGCTCTGCGGAGCGCTCGAACAGATTCCCGATGGCGAGCAGGTGGCGGCGGAGGCGCTGACGACCTTCGGCCCGATCCTCGCGGGGAGCAAGGATCCGCGGATCCAGGAACTCGGCGAGAGCTTCGCCGGCAAGCTCCGGCTGCTGTCGCTGCCCGGCAAGCCGATGGAGATCAAGGGCGACCTGCTCGGAGGCCAGCCCTTCGACCAAAAGTCACTCGCCGGCAAGGTCGTGCTCGTCGACTTCTGGGCGACCTGGTGCGGCCCCTGCATCGCCGAGATCCCCAACATGGTCGAGCAGTACGAGAAGTATCACGCCAAGGGCTTCGAGGTGGTGGGCATCAGCCTCGATGAAGAGAAGGAGAAGGTCGACAGCTTCGTCGCCGAGAACAAGATCCCGTGGCCGATCATCTACGCCGGCAAGGGCTGGCAGGATCCGATCGCCCAGTTCTACGGCATCTCGGGCATCCCGCAGCTGATCCTGATCGGCCGCGACGGCAAGGTGATCACGCTCAACGCCCGGGGAGCGAAGCTGGCCGAGCGGCTCGCCGAACTCTTCAAGGACGCGGGCTGAGGCGTGACCGACCACGCCCTGAATCCACCCGAGCAGAGCGGGCGTCCGCGGTGGAGCGTGTCGAGGCGGGCGGCGGCGTTTGACTCATCGGGCATCCGCAAGGCCTTCGATCTCGCAGCGCGGCTCGACGACCCGATCAATCTCTCGATCGGGCAGCCCGATTTCGCGATGCCTCCGGCTGCCCGG
>CAJBSQ010000023.1 GCA_903958265.1 uncultured Planctomycetaceae bacterium | reverse complement strand
GCAGTCTCACAAGGCGGTGCAGGGCTCCGTGACCGACGTGGAGCGGGACCGCCTCCGGCTGGAGTGGGAGAAGAGCGGCCTGCAGATCGAGCAGGCGCAGCTCGAGCGGCAGCTCGCGGATCTCGCCGCCAAGGTCAAGGAGGCGGAGGTTGAGACCGCCGAGATCGAGATTCGCCGCCGGCTCGTGAAGTCGCCGATCGACGGGGAGGTGGTAGACGTGCAGGCCAACCAGGGGGAGTGGCTGCAGGTCGGGGCGCCCCTCGCCCATGTCGTTCGTACCGATAAGCTCCGGGTGGAGGGCTACGTCGATGCCGCCAGGTGGGATCCCGAGCGGATCCGCGGCCGGCCCGTGACGGTGGAGGTGACGCTGGCCGACGCCCGCAGGGAAACCTTTGAGGGCCGGATCTCGTTCGTCAGCCCGCTCGTGGAAAGCGGCGGCGATTACCGCGTGTTTGCCGAGGTGGCGAACCGCAAGTCGCCGGGATCGGAGGAGTGGCTGCTGCGTGCCGGCCAGACCGCCACCATGGTGATCCACTCGGATACCCCTACGGCACAGTAATCGCCCATGGCCACCGCCGACGCCTTTCGTTCGAGCACCACCCGCGGCGTCACGCTGCGTCGCCGGGGTGACCTCGTCGTGAACCGGCAGGTCTACCAGGGCCAGGCCTGGTGGGTGGTCAAGGATCCGATCTCGCTGCACTACTTTCGGTTCCGGCCGGAGGAATACGCGCTGCTCGAGATGCTCGACGGCCAGACGAGCCTCGAATCGCTCAAGGAGCAGTTTGAGAGCCGGTTTCCGCCGCGGCGGATCACGGTCGACGAGCTGTCGCGGTTCATCGCCACGCTGCACCGTTCGGGCCTCGTGATCGGCGACCGGCCGGGGCAGGGGCCACAGCTCTTCGAGCGGCGGCGGCAGCGGGTCTGGCGGGAGTGGATGGCCTGGCTTTCCAACATCATGGCGATGCGGTTTCGCGGCATCGACCCAGACCGGCTGCTCGAGCGGCTCGATCCCTGGTTTGGCTGGCTGTTCACCCCGCCGGCGATCGTCGCCGCCATGGTGTTCGTGGCCAGCGCCCTGCTGCTCGTGCTCGTCAACTTCGACATCTTTCGGTCGAAGCTCCCGGAGTTTCACCAGTTCTTCGCGGCGGGCAACTGGTTCTACCTGGCCGCGGCGCTGGGGATCACCAAGATCATCCACGAGTTTGGCCACGGCCTGTCGTGCAAGCACTACGGTGGCGAGTGTCACGAGATGGGCATGATGCTGCTCGTCATGACCCCCTGCCTCTACTGCGATGTCTCCGACAGCTGGATGCTGCCCAATAAGTGGAAGCGGGCGGCGATCGGGGCGGCGGGGATGTACGTGGAGGTGATCATCGCCTCGATCGCCACGTATCTCTGGTGGAACTCCCATCAGGGTGTCTTCAATCAGCTCTGCCTCGACGTGATGTTCGTCTCCAGCGTGTCGACGATCCTCTTCAACGCCAATCCGCTGATGCGGTACGACGGCTACTACATCCTCTCCGACGTCCTCGAGATTCCAAACCTTCGGCAGAAGGCCAACACGATCCTCCAGCGGCTTGCCGCGCGGTGGTGTCTGGGCATCAAGCAGCAAGACGACCCCTTCCTGCCACAGCGGAAGCTGGGGCTGTTTGCCCTCTACGCGGTGGCCTCGAGCCTCTACGGCTGGATCGTCACGGCGTCGATCTTCCTGTTTGCCTGGAATGTCTTCAAACCCTACCGGCTGGAGGTGCTCGGGCGGATGCTCGCCCTCATGGCGGTGTGGGGCTTGGTGATCCGGCCGCTGCAGGGGATGATCAAGTTCTTCAGGATTCCGGGGAGGCGCGACGAGGTGAAGGCGACCAACATGGCGATCACGGCGGCGGTGGCGGCGGCGGTGGTGGGCTGCATCGCGCTGATCCCGCTGCCGCAGCGGGTGTGGTGCGCGACGGAGCTGCGGCCCCGCGGCGAGGAGACCGTCTACGTGACGGTGCCTGGGAAGCTCGAGCAGCTGGCGATCAAGCAGGGATCGGTCGTGGCCGAGGGAGACGAGCTGGCCCGGCTCTCGAACGTCGATCTCGACCTCGAGATCGCCGACCTGGAGGGGAAGGCGTCGCAGTACGAGAGCCGGCTCAAGAGTCTCCAGCGGGAGCGGTTTTCCGATCCGGCCGCCGGCCTCGAGATCGGCACGGTCGAGGAGTCGCTGACGAGCATTCGCGAGCAGCTCGACCGCAAGCGAAATGACCGCCAGGAA
Source organism: uncultured Planctomycetaceae bacterium (assembly GCA_903958265.1). Classification (GTDB taxonomy): domain Bacteria; phylum Planctomycetota; class Planctomycetia; order Pirellulales; family UBA1268; genus QWPN01. The sequence goes on along the minus strand of CAJBSQ010000023.1, from coordinate 581 downwards.
CTGGTCCTCGTGGCCCCGCGGGCCGGCGTCGTGCTGCCGCCGGCCAGCCTCAAGTCTCAGGGCGAGCAGGGGGGCAAGCTGCCCACCTGGACGGGCAACGCCCTCGGCAGAAAGAACATCGGGGCCACGTTCCAGGAGGGAACGGTGCTCTGCATGGTGGGCGACCCGCATCGCTTCGAGGCGGTGATGGTCATCGACCAGTCGGAGGTGGAGTTTATCAGGCCCGGTGAGCGGGTTGACCTGAAACTCAATGCCTTCCCGTGGCAGACGTTCTCCGGCACCATTGCCCAGCTTGCGGAGACGCACATCGAGGCGGGCTCGGAACGGCTCTCGGTGAAGGCGGGCGGCAGCGTGCCGACGGAGACCGACCCGTCGGGCCGTGAGATCCCGATCTCAACGAGCTACGAGGCCCTGATGACCCTTGACGACGCCGACGCCGTGTTTACACCGGGCATGCGAGGCACGGCCCGAATCCAGGTGGGCAGCCGCACGGTGGGTCAGTGGCTCTTGCGGCTCCTCTGGCAGACGTTCAACTTCCGGATGTGAGGCTTCCGCGGCTCGGGGCTGCCCGTGCCCCGTCG
>CAJBSQ010000022.1 GCA_903958265.1 uncultured Planctomycetaceae bacterium | reverse complement strand
GGCATCGTCGGCAGGAAGCACGCCTTCCCGCTCTACCTGGAGTCGGCGTCGCTCGCGAGCCGGATCGCGTCGGGGGCGGTCGGCGGCCTGGCCGACGAGTGAATCCTGCCGCTCAGGCGGCCCGCCGCGTGGCGGGCTGCTCCGCGAGCCGAGACTCGACCATCATCCGCACCACGTCGGGCATCGCGTGCCGCGCCGTCCAGTCGAGCCGTTCGGTGGCCCGCGACGTGTCGGCCCGGCCGCGGTCGATCTCCGTGGGCCGTACCAGTTTCGGGTCGCGGACGACGTGCCGCCGCCAGTCGAGACCGACGGCCGAGAATGCCGCCGCCACGAACTCCTCGAGCGAGTGCGTCTGGCCGGTGGCGATCACGAAATCCTCGAGCGAGTCGAGCTGCAGCATGCGGTGCATGGCCACCACATACTCCGGCGCCCAGCCCCAGTCGCGATGGACCGAGAGGTCGCCGAGCGACACCGTCTGCTGCTCGCCCCGTGCGATCCGGCAGGCGGCCGCGACGATCTTCTGCGTGACGAACCGCTCGGGCCGCAGCGGGCTTTCGTGGTTGAACAGGATGCCGGTGGCGGCACTCAGCCCGTAGGCTTCGCGATACTGCGAGATCTGCCAGAACGACGTCGCCTTCGCGATGCCGTAGGGGCTCCGCGGCCGGAGGACGGTTCGTTCGTTGGCCGCCTCATCGCCGGCGTTGCCGAACATCTCGGAGCTGCCGGCGCTGTAGAGGCGGATCGGCGCCCCGAGCATTCGGATCGCCTCGAGGAGGTTGATCGTGCCGACGACGATGCTCTCGAACGTCTCGACGGGCTGATCGAACGACAGGCCGACCGACGACTGGCCGGCGAGGTTGTAGATCTCGTCGGGGCTCGATCGCTTGATCACCTGGAAGGTCGAGCGGAAGTCGACCTGCGACATCGAGACGAGCGTCACCCGGTCGCGGATCCCGAGCCGTTCAAGCCCCGTGAACCGCCCTGCCTGGGCGTCGCGGCTGGAGCCGACGACGGTGTACCCGAGGTCGAGGAGATGCTTGGCGAGGTAGGCGCCGTCCTGGCCGCCGATCCCGCAGATGAGCGCGGTGCGATCGGCCGGCGGCTGGGTCGTGGTCATCATGGCCGGGGACGGTAGCAGCCGGCCCGGGCCGCTGAAACGCCAAAAAAGGGCTTGGCAGCGGTTCGCCATCCTGGCTCCGCCTGCCGCCACGCCCGGCGCCGTGGCACGGGCAGCCCCCTCGCGGGAGTCTACGGCGCCCGATCGGCGAACCAGGCGGCTGTCAGGGCGAGGCCTTCAGCCAGTGGCACCTGCGGCGTCCAGCCGAGGATCTCAGCGGCCCGCGCGGCGTCGACGAGGTTACTCCGCAGGTCGCCCGGTCGGGCAGGGCCGTGCAGCGGCGCGGGCGATGCGACGGTGCGGCCGCGGGCCGTTGCCGCCGCCGCGACCGCCGGACGGACCAGGGCCTCGAGGTCCACCACGTCGGTGCCGAGGCCGGTCCCGATGTTGAGGCTCGTGAGCGAGCCGGGGCCGCACTGTGACGGCGCCGCGACGAGCGCCAAGACGTTGGCCCGCGCGACATCCGGGCCGTAGACGTAGTCGCGAACGTAGTGACCGTCGCCGTTGATCGTGGCCGGTTCGCCGGCGAGGAGTTTTTTGCAGAAGATCGCCACCACGCCCGCCTCGCCGTGCGGGTTCTGCCGCGGACCGTAGACATTCGAATACCGCAGGGCCACGGCCGAAAGCCCGTGCTCGGCGGCGTAGAAGGCGAGATACCGCTCGCCGACCCACTTCGTGATTCCGTAGGGGCTCACCGGGTTGGCGGGCGTCGTCTCCGGCGCCGGCGTCGTCACGTCGCCGTAGAGCACGCCCCCGCTCGACGCAAACACAAATCGCTGGCAGCCCGTGCGGACGGCCGAGTCGAGCACGTTGATCAGGCCGATGCAGTTGACCTGCGCGTCGAAGAGCGGCTCGCGGACCGACCGGCTCACCGACATCTGCGCGGCCTGGTGGCAGACGGCGTCGGGCTGCTCGGCGGCGAACGCCCGGGCCACCGCGGCCGGGTCGACGATGTCGACCACGTGGAGCGGCACCCCTGCCGGCAGGTTGTCGCGGGAGCCGCTGGAGAGATCATCGATCACGGCGACGGCATGACCCTCGCGAAGGAGCGAGTCGACGATGTGGCTGCCGATGAAACCGGCACCGCCGGTGACCAAGATCTTCATGGGGGCATGATTCCTCTGACGGAGAGTCGGGCGGTCCGGGCGGTGGTTGCCGGCCGGGCCAGGGCCGGAAAACGCCGGCCGCCGGTCGGCGACCGCCGCGGCCGGTAGCATACCGAGTGGCAGAGCGGCCGGGGTCGACCGCCGGGCCGGCCGCCGGGTATGCGCATGATTCTCATTCAGCAGTCCTACACGTCGGCGGATCCCCGCCGCGCCGCGGAACTGAGGCACGTCCGCGAGACGAATGCCGCCGCCGCGGCGTTCGAGCACGTCGAGTTCGTCGATCCCGGCGAGCGGCGGCTGTCGTTTGCCGACCTGTTCGGCCTGGCCGGAGAGCGCTTTCCGGGAACCACGTGCGTCGTGGCCAACAGCGACATCGCCTTCGATGCGTCGATCGGCCTCGCGGAAACCATTCTCGCGGAGGCCGGGGGGCCGATGCTCGTGGCGATTTCGCGGTGGGACGACGACACGTCGGTCTCGATGGAGGGCCGGGTCGATCCCGCCGACTGGACCTTCTATTCCCACTCGCAAGATGCCTGGGTGTTCACGGCCGGAAGCCTGCCCCCGTTTGAGGGCGGGTTTCGGCTCGGCATGCCCGCCTGCGAGAACCGGCTGGCGTATGAGGCCGCGGCTGCCGGAATCGCCGTGGTGAACCCGGCGCTGTCCATCAGGCTCCGCCACCACCACGCCTCGGCAGTGCGGACCTGGAGCGATCGGGATACCTACCAGGGGCCACTCCTCTTTCCGCGACTGACCACGGCAGCAGTGGGGGATCGTCGCGCCCTGGTGATCGATCGGACCGGCTGGCGAACGCGACGGCAGGTGGTGCGACAACTCGGGGACTTCGCGGCAGCCGTTCGGGGTGAGCGGCCCGTGGTCCGGCCGGGCTTTTCCCTGGTGGAACTGCTCGTGGTGATCGGCATCCTCGGCGTGCTCGTGTCGCTCCTGCTGCCCGCCGTGCAGCGGGCCCGCGAGTCGGCCCGCCGCACCCAATGCGGATCGAATCTCCATTCGATGGGCATGGCGCTGACGGCGTACGAATCGGCCCGCCGGGCGTTCCCGCCGGGCAGCGACGCGGCGACCGGTCGCTATCATGCCTGGTCGTCGTTCATCCTGCCGTTTCTCGACGGCGAGACGGTGGCGCGGCGGATCGACTACGCGCGGCCGTGGAATGCGGCGGGGGGCAACGCCGAGAGCGCGGACCTCGTGCTGTCGACCTACGTCTGCCCGTCCGGCATCCGCATGTTTCCCGGGAAGCAGGACTACGGCGGGGTGCTCGGATCGGGTGTCGTGCTGGTCGAGGGTGAATCACTGCGGCCGGGGTGGGATCACGGCGGTGTGCTCCACGCCACCGATGCAAAGCATCCGCGCCCGGTGCGGGCGGCGATGATCACCGACGGCCTGGCCCACACCCTCACCGTCTCCGAGGGTGTCGATCGCGGGTTCTCCGACATGGATGGCGACGCGGTGATCGGCAACTCCCGCTGGGCCTGCGGCACCAACTGCTTTCTCCACAACTCGCGGGTGCTCAACACGCCCGACGTCGACGGCTTCCGCAGCAACCATCTCGGCGGCGTGCACGGCCTGTTCGCCGATGGTCACGCGGCCTTCATGGGGGAAGACACGCCGGCGGAGATCCTGGTGGCGATCTCGACCAAGGACGGCGGAGAGCCGGCCGGGGCCCTGCCGTAGGCCTTCCCGGGGCGGAAAACAGGCAGTTTTTCCGCAGCCCCCCGAATGCTTGCCCCGGGTTTTCCCACCGGTACGATGAGAGGGTCAGGGAGGGCTTGGTGTGCCATCCCTCGCCCCGACCCATCGAACGCCTTCACTCCTCGCTTTGCACTCGAAAGGATCATCCATGATTCAGCGCAGCATCGT
>CAJBSQ010000021.1 GCA_903958265.1 uncultured Planctomycetaceae bacterium | reverse complement strand
GGCCGCGGGGCCGGCGCGGGGCTCACGATCAACTGCCCGTTTCCGGCGGGGAGCGGCCGAAAGGAGATCGTGGGGGCGTTTCGCGAGCGTCTTCTGCCCGCCGCCGAGCGGTTCCAGCCGGAACTCGTGCTCGTGTCGGCCGGCTTCGATTCGCGGATCGACGATCCGCTCGGCTCGTTCGCCCTCGCCGACGAGGATTTTGCCGAACTCACGTCGCTTCTCGTAGGCATTGCCGACGAGCACGCCCGCGGCCGGCTCGTCTCCACGCTGGAAGGGGGCTATGCGCTCAGCGGCCTCGCCTCCGCGGCAGCGAGTCACGTCCGGGCGCTGATGGAGTGAGCCGGGCCGCACTATACTGCGAACGCTCCGAGGCTCGCGGGGCGGGACCTGGAGGGAACCTTGGCGTGGTGACACGGGACATGCATGGATGGCGAGGCGTGATCGCGATGGGCATTGCCATGGCGGCGTGCCAGTCGGCGTGTGCCGGTTACGTGCCGCCGCAGTTTCCCGGCACGGGGCCGTATCGCCGCGTCTACTCCGACACCGGAGCGTCGTATCTGTCGGTGTCGGTGTTCCTGCCGGGATCACCGCAGGTCTCGATGAGCGGCAGCGACACGGCGTATGTCTACGTCGGCGGCTGGGGCGCCAGCGGCGCGGGGGCCGTCGATGCAGGGTTTCAGTACAGCCCCACGTTCAACAACTGGTCGCTGTTCGCGGCCGGCGTGGGCGTGGGCCGGGTCAACTACGGCTCCTCGTCCACGCGGATGGCGGCCAATCAGACAGTGCAGCTCTCGTTCGCCGTGACGCAGTCGGGCACGAATGTGAACCTCACCGTGCAGGCGACCGGCACGCAGATCAACGGGGCCGGCCTCGTCACGCAATCGGTCTCGCTGGCAAACGTGGCCGGCTGGTCGCCCGGCGGACAGAACACGCTCAAGCGGATGACGAGTATCGCGCAGGCTGGCGGCGACAACTTCACGAGCGGATCAAGGATCAGCGGGGTGGCCTGGTCGAACGCCGTGATTGGCCTCAACGCGGCTTCCGCGAGCACGTGGACGGGCGGCGGGGCCCAGAACTACCCGACCTCTCCAGCTGTTGTGTCGGTGAGCTATGTGAACGCCGCCAACGAGACCGACGCGATCTCGCTCGTCGCGGTGCCCGAGCCGGCCCTCGCATGGCTGCTCGCGCCGGTGATCCCCGTAGTGGTGGGATGGTCACGGCAGCGGCGGCGGGATACGTTCAATGCTTCGTCATTGATCGAACCGTTTACGGAGTGAATCGTATGGCCGGATCTCATGGTGCGTCGCGTCGGGGTTTTCTGTCGGGCTCGCTTTCGGGAGCGGCCGCCCTGACCGGGGGATTCGTGCCCACGTTCGCCTGGACGACGACCGCGTTTGCCAACGCTGCCGCCAACGATCGCCCGCGGATCGGCTGCATCGGTACCGGTTCCATGGGCACCGGTGATGCCCACGGCCACGCCCAGTTCGGCGACATCGTCGCCGTGTGTGACGTCGACAACCGCCACGCGGAACGGTGTCGCAACGACGACAATGCGGGCAAGTGCAAGGCCGACGCCTACCGCGATTACCGCCACGTGCTCGACCGGGACGACATCGACGTTGTCAGCATCGTCACGCCGGACCACTGGCACGTGAAGATCGCGATCGAGGCGCTGCAGGCGGGCAAGCACGTGTTCTGCCAGAAGCCGCTCTCGCTGACGCTCGAGGAAAACAGGCTGGCCCGGGCCGCTGCGGAGAAGTTTCCGAAGCTCCAGTTTTTCATCGGCACGCAGCAGCGGAGCCAGAAGGATCAGTTCCTGCGAGCGGTGAACATGGTCCACAAGGGGCTGCTCGGCGACATCAAGAAGGTGACGGTCGGCATCAACGGCAGTCCGACGGGAGGTCCTTTCCCCGTCGCGCAACCGCCGAAGGAACTCGACTGGGAGATGTGGCTCGGCCAGGCGCCGAAGGTGGACTACCGCGAGAGGCGGTGCCACTACGAGTTTCGCTGGTGGTACGAATACTCCGGCGGCAAGTTCACCGACTGGGGCGCGCACCACGTCGACATCGCCCAGTGGGCGCTGAAGGAAGACGCCAAGGGTAAGGGCCCCACGAAGATCAACGGTACCGACGCCAAGCATCCCGTGCCATTCAAGGACGGCTATCCAACGGTGGACGACTGCTACAACACGTCGGAAGACTTCGCCATCACCTGCACGTTCCCCAGTGGCGTCGAGATGGTGGTCACGAGCCGCGGCGATAACGGCATCCTCTTTGAGGGCACGAATGGGCGGATTTTCGTGAATCGCGAGAAGGTTACGGGCAAGCCCGTCGAAGAGGGCTGGGACAAGGACAAGTTCACCGACGCCGACGTCGTGGCCCTCTAT
>CAJBSQ010000020.1 GCA_903958265.1 uncultured Planctomycetaceae bacterium | reverse complement strand
GGCCGCGGGCAGGTCGCGAGCGAGTCGGACGACGGGATCGTCGGCGGCGCGGTCCTCCACCAGACGGGCGAGCTCCCGGCGGGTGCGGTCCGCCGCAGCGGTCGGGCCATCGCCGTCGAGGATGCCAAGCGTCTTGTAGAAGAGGCTCGCGAGGAGGTCGGATTTCCACTGGGTCCAGGTGCCCGGCCCGACCGCCGAGACGTCGGCCGCGGTCAGCAGCGCGAGCATCCGCAGCACCTCCGGCGAGCCGACGTCGCCGGCGAAGCCCACCACGAGGGTGTCGTCTCCCACGTCGCGCCGAAAGGCGAGGTGGGCCATCGCGAGGTGGCGACGCACGAGAAACTCGACGATCTCCGCCTCGTCCTCGGGCAGGCCAAGCCGGGTCGCCACCTCCCGCGAGATCCGCGCCCCGAGCACGCTGTGATCCTCGACGAATCCCTTGCCGATGTCGTGCAGGAGGAGCGCCACGAGCAGCGGCCGCGTGCGTCGCAGGGATCGCCACTCCACGCCGAGCCAGTCATCCGCGGAGGCGAAGGCCGCCGCCCGTTCGATCGCGATCAGGCAGTGCTCGTCGACGGTGTACTTGTGGAAGCTGTTGAACTGCAGCAGGTTTCGCGCATGCTCGAACTGCGGAATCAGAATCTCGAGCACGCCCACGTCGTGCAGCCAGCGGAGCGCAGCCGCGACCTTCGTGGGATGGGCGAAGAGGGCCAGGAACGCCTCGTTCGCCACGCCATCGGGCTCGCGGGGAAGAGCGGGCACCGCGGCGCGGACAGCCTCCCAGGTGTCGCGGGCGACGGGCATCTCGTAGAGCATCGAGAGTTCGGCGAGCCGGACGATCTCCCGCACGCTGCCGGCCACCCGCGGCAGGCTGGCCGACGTCGCCGCCACGTCGACCGGCCCCACCCGAAACCGGCCGTCGACCTCGTGGCCAAAGAGCCCCCGGGCGAGGGCCGCCATCGGGCCCCGCCGCCGCAGCGATCGCAGCAGCGTGTCGACCGCCTGCGCCACCCGTCGGGTGTGGCCGAAGTACTCCCGCATGAACCGCTCCACGCCGAGCAACCCGTCGCGCGACTCCAGCCCGCGGGCCGCGGCGAGCCGCACCTGCTGGTCGCGGGTGAGTTCGTCGGCCGCCTTGCCTGCCGCGAGATGCAGGTCGTTGCGAATCCGCATCAGAAACTCGCGGGCATCGCGGAGGGCATCGGCGTCGGCCCGTGAAATGCCACCTGCCTGGGCCAGGTCGGGCAGGTTCTCCGCTCCGAAGGCAAGTCGGCCGAGCCAGCGGACGAGCTGGATGTCGCGGAGTCCTCCGGGCGACCGCTTCACGTTGGGCTCCAGCACGAAGACGGTGCGCCCGTGCTTGTCAGCCTCCTCGCGACGGGCCTCGACGAGCCGGTCGACGTGCCGCCGACGGCCCCGGGCCAGCGCCTTCCGCAGCCGCTGCTGCAGCCGCCGCACCGGTTCCTCCGCCCCGGCCAGCCGGCGGCAATCGAGCAGCGAGCTCATGATCGTGGCGTCGCCGCCCGCCAACGACACGGCCTCCCCGACGGTCCGCACGCTCTGGCCGACCTCGAGCCCGGCGTCGAAGAGATCCTGCAGGAGCCGCCTGGCGACGTCGGCCACGAGCGGCGCGATCCTGCCGTTGTGCAGGATCATCAGATCGAGATCCGACCAGGGCGCCATCTCCGCGCGGCCACAGCCGCCGTGGGCAACCAGGGATGCGGACCGTCGCACGAGGTCAGCATCATCTGCGGACAGGTCGGCGATGATCGCCTCCCAGACATCCAGCACGATCGCGTCGAAGAGTTCCGTCGCGAGCACGCAGACGGCCCAGCCCTGGCCGCCAGACTCGTGCTGTGCGGCGATCCGTCCACGGGCCTTGACGGTGGCCGCAGCCGCCCGGGCCACCGACGGACGGAACGCCGCCGCCTGTTCCTCCATCATACGTGGTCCGTCATCAGAGGTGGCCCGCCATCACGAGTGGATCCAGGGGTCGTCTGCCACACCGGCCTGACGGTTGGCCACGCGGCCGAGCACGAAGAGCAGGTCGCCGAGCCGGTTGAGGTATTCAATGGCGTTGGCCGGGATCGTGGCGTTGTCTTGCACGGAGAGCGTGACCACCCGCCGCTCCGCCCGGCGGCAGACGGTCCGCGCGACGTGGAAGGCAGCCGCCAGCGGAGTGCCCGCGGGCAGGATGAAGCACTTCAATGGTTCCAGCGTCGCCTCGTGTCGGTCGATCTCGACCTCCAGGGAGTTGACATGCGCCGCGGTGATCCGCTCGGCGGCAGGCTCGGGCGTGGCGAGTTGGGCGCCGAGGTCGAAGAGTTCGCACTGCACCCGACGGAGCAGGGGATCGAAGGCGGCGGCCACGGAATGGGTGCGGGCCATGCCGAGGTGGCTGTTGAGTTCGTCCACCGTGCCGAAGGCCTCGATCCGTGCGTGGTCCTTTCGCACCCTCGGTCCGCCGAACAGCCCCGTCTCGCCGGCATCGCCGGTCTTGGTATAGATCTTCATGTGAGCGATCACCTCCTGCGTAAAAAACTCCCAGACGTATACTGAAAGGCATGACCAAAACGTGCAACTGGATCGTGGTGGCCCTGATCCTCGCAGCCGCCGGGGGCATCCCAATGGGGATCGTATCCAGCCTGGCGGCTGAGGCCACCGCCGCCCCCGAGGCGACCGCGCCCACCCGATCCGACCTCGAACGCCGCTTCTTCGCGGAGCCGGTGCGGGTGACCGAGGGAATGACGAAGGCGGGCGAGGGCTACTTCGCCCCCGACGGCCGGCGAATCTGCTACCAGGCCGTGCCCCCCGGCCATCCCTTTTATCGAATCTATGTGCAGGACTTCGACGCTGGGGGCTTCGACGCCGCGGCACCGCGGCCGACCGTACCGCGGCAGGTGAGCCCGGGCCGGGGCCGCACCACCTGCAGCTGGTTTTCGCCCGACGGCTCGCGGCTCCTGTTCGCGTCGAGTCATCTCGATCCCGCCGTCGAGGCCACGGAGGCGTCCGCCCGCGCCCAGGCCGAGGAGGACGCCCGCACCGGCCGGCGCCGCCGCTACCAGTGGGACTTCGACCCCTGGATGGACATCTTCACCGCGCGGCCCGACGGCAGCGACCTCGTGAGGCTGACCACCGAGCAGGGTTACGACGCGGAGTGTTCGTTCTCTCCCGACGGCAGCCAGGTGCTGTTCGTGAGCGACCGCGACGGCGATCCCGACATCTACGTGATGGCCGCCGACGGCTCGAACGTCCGCCAGCTCACCGATCAGCCCGGCTACGACGGCGGACCATTCTTCTCGCCCGACGGAGCCTGGATCGCCTACCGCACCGACCGCCTCGAGAAAGACATGCTGCAGATCCACGTGATGCGGGCCGACGGCTCGGGCGACGTGCCGGTGACGACGGGCAAGGGCGTGCACTGGGCACCGTTCTGGCATCCGACGCAGCCCTGGCTGATCTGGACCGGGGCCGACCACTCCGACCCCGCGGCCCGGCCCAACTACGATCTCTGGGCCGCCCGGTACGCGGCCGATGACGCCGGCTTCGCCAGCGGCGATCCGCTGCGGCTCACCGACCATCCCGGCGCCGATGTGCTTCCCGCCTTCTCGCCCGACGGAACGTTGCTCCTCTGGACGGCCAGCCGCGGCGGGGATTCCGGCGGTCGCGGTCCCACGAGCCAGCTCTGGGTGAGCCGCCTGGATCTCCCGGCCATCGAGGCGGCGGTTGCGGCACCTCCCCTTCCTCTCCCGGCAATCGCATCACCATGACGACTCCCGCAGCCCCCGACCGGACCGTGGCGATGATTGGTGGCGGCCAGATGGCTCTGGCGCTGGCGGCCGGCTTCTGCCGGGCCGGCCTCGTGGCGGCGACCGACATCGTGGTCTACGACCCGCACCCGCCGGCCCGCGAGCGGCTGGCGGCGGCCGTGCCCGGCGTGCGGTTTGCAGACTCGCCGGCCCACGCCGCGGCTGCCGCGGGAATGGTATTCCTCGCCGTGAAGCCGCAGCAGGCGGCCGTTGCCTGCCGCGAGATCGCCGGCAGCCTGAGGCCCGACGCGGTGCTCGTGTCGATCGCGGCCGGCGTCACGCTCGCCTCGCTCGCCGACATGGCGGGCACGAACCGGATCGTGCGCGTGATGCCCAACACGCCGTGCCTGGTGGGGCAGGGGGTGTCGGTGGTCTGTGCCACGCCGGAGGTGCCGGCGGCCGCCGCAGCCCGAGTCCGCGATCTGCTCGGCGCTGTCGGCCACGTGCACGAGGCCGACGAATCTCAGCTGAACGCGGTCACCGGCCTGTCGGGCTCGGGCCCCGGCTTCGTGGCGCTGCTCGTCGAGGCCCTCGCCGACGGCGGCGTGAAGGCGGGGCTACCGAGGTCGCTCGCCCTCCAGCTCGCCGTGCAGACGCTATCGGGCACCGCCGCGCTGCTCGAGCAGACAGGCGAGCATCCGGCGCAGATCAAAGACCGCGTCTCGAGCCCGGGGGGCACGACGATCGCGGGGCTGGCCGTGCTGGAGCAGCGGGGCGTTCGCGGGGCGTTGATCGACGCCGTCGTCGCCGCCGCCGCCCGCGCGAAAGAACTGGGCTGATCAGCAGAGACGCCCACGAGCCCGCATCCGCGGAGTCGCGGAGTCGCGCAGGGCGGTGCTGCCGGTTCTCCTCCACGCCCGATCCGTCACCCGCGGCGGCTCTTGCCGGGCTTGCGGCCCTTCGTCGCGACCTTCTTCTTCGCGTCCCGCGAGGCCTTCTTCTTCGCGGCCTTCACCGGCACTGCCTTCGCCTTGCCCTTTGCGTTGGCCTTGGCGCTAGCCTTCGCGGCGGGCTTCGTTGCCGCCGACTTCTTGAGCACCTTGCCGCTGCCAAAGACCACGTCCCAGCCACTCGAGTATGTGTTTGTGCTGCCCATGCGGATCACCGACATAACTGCCTCCTTCGTGCGGGTTCGCGGCTGCGGATGAATGCTGGCCGCCAAAGCGTCTGTCGTAGCGGTTCGCCGCGGGCAGTGTCAATCCGACACGACGACCATGGAGAGGCGACCCCAGGCCGCCGGCAGCATCGCGCGAGCTCCGCGGCCAAGGTCGGCGACCACATCCTTCGGGTCACTCACCGGCACGACGAGCAGGTTCCGCTCGGCGAGCAGGTCGGTCACGTCGCACTCCAGCACTCCGTCGGCGGCAGCGTGCCATCCCAGCGGACCGTCATTGAGCGTCGCGGCCTGCCAGGCCGCCGGCATCGCCGCCCCCTGGCAGACGAGCACCACCCGGTCACCAGGCTCGATCCCGGTCGGCCGACCGAAGCAACGCAGCCACCGCATCGCCTCCGCCGTCGGCGGCTCCCAGGCCGTTCCCAGATTGATCGCATGCCGCGACATCGGCTCACTCCGGAATCACG
>CAJBSQ010000019.1 GCA_903958265.1 uncultured Planctomycetaceae bacterium | reverse complement strand
GGGCCGTAGAGCCTGAGCACGGCGAAGTACCCCTTGCCGGGCACCGTCGCGAGCCAGTTGCCCTCCTTGCCTGCGGGAGCCTTGGGGCCCAGATAGATGTTCGTGCTGCCGTCGGCGTTCTGCGTCGGCGTGTCGCGCGACCCGAGCGACGGAAAAGGCTGGCCGTTGGCGAGTCCCGAGCCGTTTTCGGCTTCGTACAGCGTCACCGACCAGAAGTTGGCGGCCGGGATGTCAGGCGGCAGATGGAGGCGGTAGCTGCTGCCGCCCGAGAGGTTCGCGCCCGCGCTATCGACAAAGACGATCATGTATTTGGCGCCCCGGCCGGGCGTCTGCGACAGCATGCCCGGACTGACCGAATAGTAGTTGGTGAAAAACCAGATCCGGGCGTCGAGATCGAGATAGCCGCCGGCCACCCTGCGCCAGCCGAGGTCGAAAGGCCCGCTGAGATTCTCGGGGGTCGCGTCGGCCATGGGGTTGATCCACCGTCGATCGGGATAGATCCGCAGGGAACGGCCGGCGATCACCTCCTCGAAGCCGATGACACGGCTCATCTTGTAGGCCGTCCGCGCGGCACGATCGAGGATCGCCCGTGTCTTGGCGTCGGGCTCGAAGGGCCGGCCCTTGGCGATGCCGATCGATGCCAGCAGGCCGAGTGAATCGGGGTCGGCGAGGTTCGTGCCCTCACTCTCCACCAGCTTCTTGAGCTCATCGAAGGCGCGGCCGTCGCTGCTCGGCAGCATGTTGACCGGCACACCGGAGGCATCGGGAAACTCCATCGGCCTGGCGGTTTCCCGGCCGTTGAGCGGATAGATCTTGGACTGTTCGATGAGCGCGACGGCCGGTGCGAGGTTCTTCGGGTCTTGATAGAACGCCCGCAGGAAAACGAACACGTTGTTGGTCGGTGAACGGTAGACGAAACAATCGTCCGGCACCGCTCCTTCGTAGCCGGGCGGCAGCAGCAGAAACTTCCCGCCCTTGCCGCCGTCGGGGCCCGGCAGGCCGACGTCCCCGAAAAACCTGCCGCCATCCACTGGAATCGGCCGCTGCCAGGCATCGAGCAGGATGCCCTGCAGATTGGGCGGAGCCTCGAACACCAGCGGGCCGTCTTTGCCGAGGTCGACGTAGCCCATGGCATAGATGACATCGGAGTTGGGGGTCGTTACCAGGGTCTTCGCGTCGAGGCGTTTCTTCCAGACCGGCAGGACGTGGTAACCGACGCCGAAGACCTTTTCCGAGCCGACCTTCATCCCGAGCGTGTTGAAGAGCGGCAACGCCCAGAGATACGTCTGCGTCGCCCGCTGAAACAGCAGCTCGTCGCGCAGGATCTCTGTGGTCTCCGCTGTAGGCCGGTTTTCGACGAACGGAAGATTGCTCAAGGCCTCGAAGCGGGCGGACTGCGCGGCGGCCGACCCAGCGTGCATGAGCACGGCGGCGAGAACAGGAATGAGTATCTGCATCAGTGTGTTCTTGGTTGATGTTCGGCCCAGTTCGTGATTCATCCGGGATAGTAGCTTTTTTGACCTCGGCATCAACAGAAGGGGCGGGGTCTTCGGATGGGAAAGCAGCACTTTCCCGAGCAGCAGATCGCGTTCGCTTTGCGCCGAGCAGCCGTTCGATCTCGGCAAGGAAGATCCTCGTGAGGGCCGCAACGGCTTGAGGTCGGCCGGCGAAGAATCTCCGCCGCCGGTGCAGGGTCTGAGGGCGAATCCGAAGCAGAGGATCCCGCACTCGAGATACCCGCGCAGCTCTTCGTC
>CAJBSQ010000018.1 GCA_903958265.1 uncultured Planctomycetaceae bacterium | reverse complement strand
TGACCGCGAGGGGCAGCTCCTCGCCGGCAATGCACGTACGTCGAATGCAGCCCTGGGCGAGGATAGACTGCGCGCATGCACGCCCACGATGACATCCGGATCGGCACGCTCGTGCCGGCCCACGACCGCACGCCCGAGGTGATCGGTCAACTCCTGCCCCACGGGTTCGAATCGTTTCAGGTCAGCTTTGGCCGTACGGTCGGCGACTTCGACCTCGCCGGCCTCGCCGCGGCGGTCGGCCGTGTCATCGATGCCTTCCCGATCGCGGACCACTCGCCCCCTCCGCGGATCAGCGCCATCGGCGTCTACGGCAACCCGCTCACGAGCCCTGAGACAGTCCGCGACTGGGAACGGCTGATCGACGCGGCCGGCCTGTTTGGCTGCGACGTGGTATCAGGGTTTGCCGGCCGGATCCCGGGGCGTCCGGTGCCCGACTCCTACGGTGCGTTCGCGAAGGTCTTCGGCTCCCTCGCCCGCCGCGCGGAGGACCGTGGCGTGCGGCTCGCTTTCGAAAACTGCGAGAAGCGTGGCACCTGGGAGAGCGGCGACTGGAACATCGCCCACGCCCCGGCAGCCTGGGACGCCATGTTCGCCGCCGTCGAGAGCCCCACGCTGGGCCTCGAGTGGGAGCCGTGCCACCAACTCGTGAGCTTTGCCGACCCCTTGCCACAGCTCCGGAAATACGCCCCGCGGATCTGGCACCTCCACGGCAAGGATGCCCAGGTGCTCTGGCCCGTGATCCGCGAGCACGGCATCCGGGGCGGCGTCTCGTATGTGCAGCATCGCCTCCCAGGCTTTGGCGACACCGACTGGGCTGCCGTGATCGGCACGCTGCGGTCGTGTGGCTGGAGAGGCAGCATCGACATCGAAGGCTACCACGACCCGGTGTTCAGAAACGAACTCGAGACGACGGGCCAAGTCGCTGCTCTGCATCACCTCATGCAGAGCCGCGGAGGCCCGTTCGTCTCGAATCCCGTCTAACCGGCCGAAGAGTTGGCCCGATCAGCCAACCATCAAGACTGCGATGGCAATCATCGCAGCACCGACGCTGACGGGCACCGCGGCCCAGGAGCGGCCAGGAGCCGCAAACCGGCGACGCCGCTCTTCGATCGGGAGTCCCAGCAGTTCCTCGAGGTCCGCCACCGTGATCGGCGTCGACAGCACCATGTCGACGCCGGCCTCGCGGGCGGCCTGCTCTGCGAGCGTGAACTGACGGGAACCCTTCACCGCTTCATCGATCATGGCGACTTTGGCATCGCCACGACGAGTGTGGAGCAACCCTACGAAGTCTTCACCCGACATGTCGTCCAGTTCATTCGCGATCAACCACGCGTCCACCTGAATGCGGTCGACGAGTTTCAGAGCCGCCGAGCCGCTGGACCGCATGTGGAGGTCGATCCGACCCATCCTGGCACTCGACGCCAGGGCGGAGTAGGCATCGAACCGCGGGTCGACCACGACGATCCCAGGAACCGGATTGACGACCGGAGACCCGCCGAAGTCGATAGAACTGATAACCATCATGATTGGAATCCTTATCGATTGGAAATCGACGCAGGGTTAGGGCTGGGGTGAGAAGGTTCACACCAGCGAAATGATCGATACAAACAGCCCGATCGGAACCAGGCACAGGATGACGTCCCACGTGGTGAGCGTCCTGGCCGCAGACTCTCCCTTGGAGATGTGCATCAGGTGGTCTCCTTCGAGGACTTCTTCTGACGCTTGCGGAGGAGCGAGCGGCCGCAGATCACACCGCCGAGAGCCATGCCCGCGAGCACGATGGCCGGCGGTTCCGGAGCGGCGATGCCGGTCACAAACTCGATGTCGCAGTCGGTTTCGGTCAGTTCGGGCATCGAACTGCCAATGGCCAGCATCGAGGCCGATTCGTTTTCACCGGCCCAGGCGAGCGAACCGGCCGAACCGTGGGCATCAACGCTCGCGATGAGGATGGAGTTTTGGCCGGCATCGGCTGTCGAGCCGAGGGTGAAAAACGCGCTGGCTGCGGCGAGCAGCCCAATCGTGATGAGATTCATGGTGTCAGTCCTTTGTCATGCATCGAGGTGATTCCGGATGGTGCTCCGGAGCTTTGGGATCCCAGTGATCCCTCGGCCGGTAAAACTCATATGCAAGCCTCGTGCCAAACCCGGCGGGGAAATGCACAAAATGCGGGTGAGTGATGAAATAGACCAAGAAAATAGGGCAAAAATATTTTTTCTCGCGCTCTGAGAGGCTGGGCGGTCCGGGGCGGGGGTGGGG
>CAJBSQ010000017.1 GCA_903958265.1 uncultured Planctomycetaceae bacterium | reverse complement strand
GGCCGGCGAGACGGTGGCGACCCTCTCCGGCGGCACCCGCAGCGTGCTGGCGGCGGAACGGACGATCCTCAACCTGCTGGGGCGGCTGTCGGGGATCGCAACGGCCACGCGGCGGCTGGTCGATGCGGTGGCCGGCACGCCCTGCCGCGTCTACGACACCCGCAAGACCGTGCCGGGCTGGCGGCTGCTCGACAAGTACGCCGTTCGCACGGGAGGCGGCTGGAACCACCGCCTTGGGCTCTACGATGCGATCCTGATCAAAGACAACCATCTGGCGGCGGCGGCCGTCGAAGGCGTGTCGCCAGCCGACGCGGTTCAGATCGGCCGGGCATTCCTCGCCAAGACATTTCCGCCGGAGCGGGCGGCGGCGATGGTGGTGGAGATCGAGATCGACTCGTTCGCCCAGCTCGGGGCGGTGCTGGCCGCCGGCCCCGACATCGTGCTGCTCGACAACATGGAGGTCGGGGAGCTCGAGCGGTGCGTGGCCCTGCGCAACGCGACTGCGCCCCGGGTGGTGCTCGAGGCATCGGGCGGCATCCGCCTCGAGACGGGGGCGGCGATCGCCGCCACGGGCGTCGATCGAGTGAGCACCGGTTGGCCGACACACGACGCCCCGTGGCTCGATGTGGCGCTCGACTGGAGGTAAAAACCTCACGGCAGGATGCCGTGCTCACGCGGTCAGGCTGCACCGGCCAGGATGGCGGTGCAGACGTGAAAAAGCGCCCTCACGGCAGGATGCCGTGCTTACGCGGTCAGGCTGCCCCGGCCAGGATGGCGGTGCAGCCGTGAATTACACCCCGAGGAGGCGATTCCGCTTCGTCCGCCGCTCGGCACGCAGGCGGGCGCGCCGCTTGGTCTCGCTGGGCTTCTCGAAGAACTCGCGGCGGCGCATCTCTTTCTTGATGCCGCTCCGCTCCACCAACTTGCGGAAGCGGCGAACCGCCTCCTGAATGCTCTCCCGCTCGCGAACCGTCAACTTGACCATGCGAACTCCGAAACGTCGATCCTCCGGCGAGGCGCCCATCGCCCAACCAGCAAGTCTCGAAAGATAGCGTATCCTGGCCGGTCAGTCCATCGCGGCCCCCTGGGGCCCGGTCGCGGGTGGGGGCGTTTGTCGGTGGGGCCGCCGCCCGGCACAATCTCGGCCACTTCCGTCCGCGTTCTGCACCCCCTCCGAGCCCCGTTCATGCCGCTGCCCTCTGTCATGGCCGTGCTCGTCGCGGTGGGCTCCCCCTGGCCGCTGGATGCCGACCTTCAGCGGAAGGTGCTCGGTGCCGCGATCGTCTGGGCGATAGCCCTGGCGACGGTGCCCCGGGCTCGCCGATGGATGACGGTCTGGCCGCTCCTGCTGCTCATGCTGGCGCCGGTGCCCTACCTGGTCGCCCTGTTGTTTCCGGAGTCGGCCGAGGCTCCGGCACTGGCCCGCGACGGCTGCCACTTCTTCTTGCTCGCCTCGCTCTTGCAGTCGGCCTTGGTGGTCTTCGCCGTGTCGCTCTGGGAACGGTTTGCCAGCCCGTGGCCGCGGATCTTCCTCGACGTGTTTCGCTGGGTGCTGTTCGCCACCGCGTTCGTGGCGGTGCTCTACGAATCGGGCGTCAACGCCGGCAACCTGTTCACGGGATCGGCCCTGGTGACGGCGGCGCTCGGCTTCGCCCTCCGAGACACGCTGGGCAACGTGTTCTCGGGCCTCGCGATCCACGCCGAGCGGCCGTTCGAGGTGGGCGACTGGATCCAGTACGACCAAAACCAGGCCCACATCGGCAAGGTGGTCGAGATCAACTGGCGGGCCACGAAGGTGATCACGCTCGACGAGGCTTACGTGATCATTCCCAACGGACAATTGGCCCAGGCCTCGATCCG
>CAJBSQ010000016.1 GCA_903958265.1 uncultured Planctomycetaceae bacterium | reverse complement strand
GTGGCTCGTTGGCGCGGCCGACCCAGGGCCCGTGAGCGCCGGAGTCTTCCCCGCGGTCTGGTATTCTTCGGGTGGCGGAATGGGTCCGCCCAATCCTTCCTACTTGGGGAAACGCGAGCCATGCGGATGTCACTGGTGATCGGAATGGTGATCGGGGTGGGGGCAACGCATGCTCCCTGGGCCTGCGGTCAGGCCGCTCCGGCCGAACAGCTTGCCGTTCCGACGGCCTCTTCGGCAACGGCCTCGGCCGAGGACATGGGCTATGCCATGGGCTTCCGGATCGGGCAGCAGATCCGCGCCGAGCAGCAGCAGATCGGCTCGCCGGTCGACGAGGCGGGGCTGGCCGCCGGGCTCGCCGACGCCGTGTCGGGCAAGAAGCCTCGGCTCGACGAGTCGCAGTTTCGCGCCGCGATGGCGGGGCTCGAAGCCACGATGCGGCAGAAGCAGCAGGAGATCGCGGTGCGGATGCAGGCCGCGGCAAAGGCCAACCTCGCCAAGGGGGCCGACTACCTCAAGAAGAAAGCCACGGAGCCGGGCGTGAAGCCGCTTCCTAGTGGGCTGCTCTACGAGGTGCTCAAGGAGGGCTCGGGGCCGCAGCCCACGATCGACGACATCGTCATCGCCCACTACGCCGGCACGCATATCGACGGCAAGGCCTTTGACGGGACCGATCCGGGGGGCGAGCCGGCCCGATTCCCACTCCGGGGCGTCGTACCCGGATGGCAGGAGGTGCTGCCGCTGATGAAAACCGGCTCGAAGTGGCGGATCCACCTGCCTCCCAGTCTCGGCTACGGGGAAGAGGGGTCGCCACCGGCCATCGAACCCAACGAGGTGCTGGTGTTCGAGATCGAGCTCGTTGGCAGCCAGCCCGCACCGAAGCCGTGATCGCTCGCATCGGGCCCGCCCTCACGCTGCTGCTGCTTGCCGGGATCACGGCTGCAGCGGCTCCGGCAGACAACCATGCGGCCGCCCGGGCCCGGATGGTTCGCGATGACATCGCAGCGGGGGGAGTGACCGATCCCCGCGTGCTCGACAGCCTGCGGACGACGCCCCGGCACGAGTTCCTGCCGGCGGGGCAGCGGTCGAAGGCCTATCTCGACATGGCGCTGCCGATCGGCGCGGCGCAGACGATCTCGGGGCCGTTCGTGGTGGCGGCGATGACCGAGCAGCTCGAGCCGCAGCCCGCCGACCGCATCCTCGAGATTGGCACGGGGAGCGGCTATCAGGCGGCGGTGCTCGCACCGCTGGTGAAAACCGTGTACTCGATCGAGATCGAAGAGGAACTCGCCGCGAAGGCCGCTCGAACCCTGAAGCGGCTCGGTTACACCAACGTGGTGACGAAGGCGGGCGACGGCTTCCAGGGCTGGCCCGAGCACGCTCCCTTCGACGGGATCATCGTGACCTGCTCGCCGGAGGATGTGCCCCGGCCGCTCCTCGATCAGCTCGCCGACGGTGGGCGGATGGTGATCCCCATCGGCGAGCGGTTTGACCAGCGACTCGTGCGGATCACCCGCCGCGGTGACGAGTTTGTCCGCGAGACGCTGGAGCCGACGCTGTTCGTGCCGATGACGGGCGCGGCGGAGGCATCGCGGCGGATCCAGCCCGATGGGAGCCGACCGGCGCTCAGGAACGGAGGCTTCGAGGCACTCATCGAGGGCACCGGTCGGCCGGAGGCTTGGTACTACGGTCGCCAGTGTGAGGTCGTCTCCGGCGGGGCAGGGCAGGGGGG
>CAJBSQ010000015.1 GCA_903958265.1 uncultured Planctomycetaceae bacterium | reverse complement strand
GACAAGGCGT
Organism: uncultured Planctomycetaceae bacterium; assembly: GCA_903958265.1. Lineage (GTDB taxonomy): Bacteria > Planctomycetota > Planctomycetia > Pirellulales > UBA1268 > QWPN01. The sequence continues at coordinate 2,202 of CAJBSQ010000015.1, read as the reverse complement.
GGCGGGGCATCATCGCGAAGTCGGGCATGCTCTACACGGGCCGGTCTGGCAGTGCGTATGGTCGGCTGCCACCGATCACCGTGTCCAAGATCAGCGACGGCACCTCGAAGACGATCTTTGTGATGGAGAAATCGGCCTGGTCAAGCGCTCAGCCCCCGCCGGCGCTCTGCTGCACCGACTGGAGCCAGTGGGGGTACTTCGACTCCCCGGGCTGGGCGGATGCCGCCGGATATGTGACGATCAGGCTCGTGTTTCCCTCGACGGACAGTTCCAACGCCTACACCCGCCCCCGCGCCGATTCTGATCCACGTCCCGCGTCCGACACCGCCGAAAGACAGTTCGGCAGTCCGCACGCCGTCATGGGGTCGGCATTCGGCGACGGATCGGTCCGGAGCATCTCCTTCGACATCGACACGGACGTGCTGTTCCGGATCGGCTGTCGGAACGATGGCGAATCGGTGAACACCTCGGCGTTGTAGGCGGCATCGAAGACCCGCCCCGACATTCCCCCAGCATCGTTGCCAGGAGACCGCGCATGAACTGGTATGTCCAAGGCTGTGCCTCGCGACCAGCCCTTCCCTTCGGGCGGCGTCTCCTGCTGGTGTCGCTGTGCGCTGCGAGCGTCGCCGGGATGATGGGCTGCTCCGACCGTTCCATCAGCCGCCAGGTCGCCGCCATGAACGACAGTCGGATCAAGCAACTGGCGAACCTCTTTCGGTTCTATCAGGCGACGAATGGCTGGGTCGGCCCCAAGGACGAGGCGACGCTTCGGACTTTCGTCCAGGCGGCGCCCCGCAAAAACCTCGACATGATGGGCATCGACCCCGCCGGCTTCGAGGAACTGCTCGTCTCTGATCGCGACGGCAAGCCGTTCGCAGTCCGCTGGGGCGTGTCGATCGGCCCGATGGAGGAGCAGGCGGTGGTCTTCGAGGCCGAGGGCCGCGACGGCAAACGGCTCGTCGCCTTCACCGGAGCCCGGACCGAGGAGGTCGATGCCGAGAAGTATGCGAAGCTGTTCGCGGGCGAGAGCGTGGTGGCTGCAGCGATGAGCAGTCCTCCGACCGCCCCGCCGTCCAGTGCGGCACCCGGCCCGCGTCCGTAATCCATCTTTCCTCACGAGTCGAACCCGACGGTGCGAAACCGGTTGTTTCTTGTCGCAGGTGTGTCGGTCGGCGGGTGCCTGTGGCTGGGGGCGATGGAAGGCCGCGGCGACCGCAGGGAAAGGCCGACGTTCGCGCTCACCAATCCGGCCGCGACGCCCGAAGCCATCGGCCTGATGCGGTATCTCTCAGGCGTGTATGGCTCTCGCGTGCTGGCCGGCCACCAGCACTCCTACCGGCCTGATGTGGCCGACCGAGAGTTGGCCGCGATCCGTGAGTGGACCGGAAAGACCCCGGCGATCCGTGGATTCGACCTCATGGATGCCATCAACGGCCGAGGCGGCCCGCATGTCGAGCGGGCGCTTGCCTGGGGTCGCGACCGCGGTGGCATCGTGCAGCTCTGCTGGCACTGGCGGCTGGGAGGAAAGCCTTTCTTCTCGGATCATCGTGGCCACTCACGGTTTCCGGAAGGCGAGCCCGAAGACGATCCGGCCATCAACGCCGACCTCCAGAAAGTCGCCGCCGAGTTGAAGCAGTTTGCCGAGGCCCGCGTGCCGGTTCTGTGGCGGCCCCTTCACGAGCCACCGGGCGTGTGGTTCTGGTGGCACACGGGAGGGCCCGAGCGATACAAGCGGCTCTGGCGGCACATGCACCGCGTGCTCGTCGAGGAGCACGGCCTCAACAACCTGATCTGGGTGTATTCCACATCGGACCAGGGTGGGCCGGAGGCGGTGGAGTGGTATCCGGGAGACGACGTCGTCGATGTCGTGGGCGTCGATGGCTATGGCGGAGACTGGACTCGGTACTGGACCGGCCTCACGTCGCTCTCCGGTGGCAGAAAGATGATCGCCATGACCGAGAACGGGCCGATTCCACCCTGGGACGAGACCTCGCCCTGGCTGTGGACCATGACCTGGAACAACGAGATCTTCGCGGCCCGCACGCCCGACGAACTCCGCCGGCACTTCAACGATCGCCGGACTCTCACCTACGACGATCTGCCCACGGCGTGCGACGGAAACAGCCATCAAGCACGCTCGTGGGCAGACATCAAGTGACCGGGCTGAGTGACGGCTTTCTAGACTCGTCGGTAACGAAGCAG
>CAJBSQ010000014.1 GCA_903958265.1 uncultured Planctomycetaceae bacterium | reverse complement strand
GAGTCGTTCGCCGACGAGGCTGTCGTCCACCGCCGGTCGCGGCCGCCGTTCCAGGGCCTACGTCCACTCCCCGATCCGCCGTGCCCGCTCCTGCTCGGTGGCACGATCTACCGCGGCTATCCCGAGAAGCCCCGCGAGATCTATCAGTCGGCGCTGCTGATCGACGCCCAGGAACACCTGGTCGGCTGCTACCACAAGCGGCACCTGATGCCCTTCGGCGAATACGTGCCGGCCGCGGACGTGATCCCCGAACTGCGGCTGCATTTCCCGATGGATGTCGAGTTTGACACCGGCACGGCTCCCGACGTGCTCGCCTGCGGGCCGGCCCGGCTCGGGGTGATGCTCTGCTACGAAGACATGGTGCCAGAGGCGGCGGCGTCGCTCGTGAGCAACTCGGCCAACCTGCTGGTGTCACTCGTCAACGGTTCCGCCTTCACCGAACCGCTGACGCTCGCCCAGCATCGCCTGCTCGCGCAGGGTCGGGCCATCGAAAACCGCCGCTGCCTCGTCCGCTGCGCCGCGACCGGAGAGACCTGCGTGATCTCGCCGATGGGAACGATCGACCGCCGGCTGCCGATCAAGCAACCGGGCGTGCTCGTGGTCGACGTGCCGCTGCTGGAGGCCCGCACGGTCGCGTCGGGCCTCGGCTGGCTGTTTCCCTGGGCCTGCGGGGCCGCGCTGGTCGCCGCAGGACTCCGCCGCAGACTGGCCCGGGGCAGGCAGGTTCGCTGAGGAGCCGGTGCACGTTGCGGCGCGGCGCCAAGCCCCGCCGTGTGAACCGAGAACCGCACACCGGCCGCGATTCAGCCGGCGGCGCGGCGGCGGTCATCCCAGCGGAACGTCATCGCCAGGGGAGCCTCCACCGGTTCTGCCCGAGACACGATGTGGCTGCGTCCAAGCCCGGCTGCGGCGGGCATCTCCCCGGCCAGCATCGCCCCGTAGAGTTCCTGCGTCTGGCGGGCGGTCTCGTCCCAGGAATGCGCTTCGGTGTAGCACCGGGCCGCGGCCACCAGCCTGCGGGAGAGCGCGGGGTCGCCGGCGAGTTTCTCGGCTGCCCAGACGATCTCATCGGTCATGCCGGGCGTGGTCAGGAGCATGCAGGGCGACTCCCGGCAGATGCCCTGGAACGCGGCGATCTTGCTCGCCACGATCGGCCGGCCGGAGGCGAGCGCCCAGGTGATCGCACCCGACGCGGAGAGCGTGGCGTCGAGGTAGGGAGCCAGGCAGATATCCGTGGCGGCGGCATACAGGTCCGCCGACTCTTCCGGCAACCACCCCGTGATGATCACGCGGTGCTCGAGCCCGAGTTTCTTGACCAGACGGATGACGGATGAGAAGGCGCGGTCCTGCGATTCGGGATGGGCGCCTCCGCAGATCGCCAGGTGAAACCGGTTCGGCATCCTCGCCAACGCCCTCACGGCGATGTCGTGCCCCTTGTAGCCGCCCACGAACCCGAACATCGTGAGGAGGACGCTCGACGCTGGCAGGCCGAGGCGTCGCTTCGCGGAGAGCGAATCGAGGCGGAGATCCCGCTGCGGCAGGCAGCCGTGCGGGATGATCCGCACGACCTCGGCCGGGATGCCCCGCTTGACGAGCGACCGCCGTGTCGCCGGCGTGTGCGCGATCGCCGCCGATCGGCCGGGCCGTGGCCCGAAGGAGCGACTCACGTGCTTCCGCCAGGCCGTCCGGCGACCGAGCGTCCGCACGGCGTCGGCCAGCGAGAGTCGTCGGCCGGCCGGACTCGAGCAGAGCGGGTCGGTATGGAATGTCGTGACGACGGGCCTGCCGGTGGCGCGGATGAGCCGTAGGATCGTGCCGTAGTTGCGGGCCGCGGCCTTGTAGCTCACGGCGTGGCCGAACAGGCCGTGCTCGTGCTGGATGTGCACCAGGTCATATCGGCTGGCCTGTGCGGCGATGTCGGCCTGGAGCTCGGCCACGTCCCGCGCGATAAGCGAGCGCCAGAGATGCGGCGCGAGCGGATAGACGTCGCTTCGAACCCCCCGGCCGTCGAGTGCGGCGACGAGATTGCCGCAGTACGTGGCGATACCGCACGGGATATCCCATGTGGAGACGTGCAAGACGCGCATCGGGCTTCCTCAATGGCGGCAACCGCGTGGCCAGCTGCCAGTTGGCACGCCGCGGGAGGCTGGGCACCCTAGACGGCCCGGGCCGGCCGGACAACGTCAAAAAGCACCATGCCGCTCGCCGCCGGTCGGCCTCTGCGCCACGATCCAGAGGGATCCGAATGGCCTAGGCTGGGCCGAATCGAGCCGTCATCCTTCCCCGCGCCGGTCCCGGCTTGGGACGGATGTGGAGACGAGCGGCATGACGCAAGCGGGCGGTCAGCAGGGGCCGAAGGTCGTCCTGTCGGGCTTCTTCGGCAGGGGCAATTGCGGAGACGAAGCGCTGCTGCAGGCGCAGTACGAATGGCTCTCGCCCCGCTACGACGTCGTGATCAGCGTGGACGAGCGTGGCGCCTACGAAGGCTTCTGGGACTGGTATCCCTACGACCGCTGCCGGATCGTGCACCAGGCGAACCTCTCCGTGCTCGCCGAGCAGGACGTGATCGGCATTCACGTCGGGGGCGGCGGCCTTCCGCACGGCTTCAACGCGGCGCAGGTCGTCCATGCCGCCAGCCTCGGCAAGCCCGCCTTCCTCACCGGCGTCGATTGCCAGCCGCTCTGTTCGGCCGCGGCCGCAGCGGCACTCACTCGGTACCTCGGGCTGTTCGAGTTCATCTCCGTCCGCTCGGCCGCTGCCCAGCAGTCGATGTCGATGGTGGCGTCAGGATGCCACCACGGTGCGGACTGGGCCCTCGCCCTGCCGACCGATGGGCCCGTGCCCGTGCCCCGCGCCGGCACTGCACTGGTGACGCTGCGGGAGTTTCCCGCCGACCTGCTCTCCCGGAGGTACACCGAAGCGGTGGCCGAACTGCTCGCCGTGCTTGCCGATCGGTTCGACCGGGTGGCGCTCCTGCCGTTCTGCCCGGAGGATGAGCGGTTTCTCGATCGGCTGCCATCGGCGGCGAGGCAGCAGCGGGAGATCCACTGGTGGAATCCACGGCGGATGCAGCGGGAGATCGCGGCAGCGGACCTGGTCGTCAGCGTCGGCCGGCTCCACCCCCTCGTCTTCGCCGCGAACGTCGGCACACCGGCTGTCTTCGTCGAACCTCTGGCCGCCGACCCTCGCTGGCCCGCCTGCGCGAAGGCCAGGCAACTCTGTACGGAGCACGGCTGGCCGTACGCCGAAGGTGCTCGAGAGGTGATTGCCTGGCTCGCCCGCAGTCCGGCCACGGTCATGCAGCCGGCCGGGTTCGCCCCGGGCTCCCGCGACCGCTGGGAGCAGATGGCCGAGGGGCTCGATCGTCGCCTGGCCGCAGCCGTTCGGGCCCGCTCGGACGGTAGTCGTCTGGCCAGAGCAGCATGACCCAACCGCCTTCGGCAGGTTGACGGCCCGTTCACGGGCAAACGGTTGGCACGGGGTATCGTGCCCGTAAAATTGGCTGCTTCGGTAGAGGGTTTCCCTCGTGCCGTCTTTTAGAAGAGCAGCTACTGACCGCGTGCACGTGACGTCGTGAGGGTGGTAGCCGGCTTGTCGGCTTCACCTGTGGACGCATGGCGGGACAGGTAGCGAGCGACTGCGGTTTCTTCCGCGGCTCCCGGCGACTGCGTCTTTGGCCATGGTCCTTCACGGACGTCAGCATGCGGTGTCGCGTCCCGGTTTCGGGGCGTGTGCAGGCCGAAAACCCCGTCTCTCAAGGACCATCCCGATGAACCATTCAAGCCAGCCGCATGTCGCCGGTTCGCATCGTCTTCTCCACGGTGTCGCCGCGGCGCTGCTTGCCGGTTTCGCCATCGGCCCAGCCGTGGTCGGCGCCGCACCGGTTTCTCCGGCGCTGATCTACGGCATCGACAACGACAACGACATCTACGAGGTCGATCCGGTCAGCAAGACGGCGACGCTCGTCCTGTTGCAGGCTACGGAGGGGGGCTGTCCAACTCGCTCGCGTATGACATTGCCCGGGAGAATCTCTTCTTCATCGGTCCCGATTTCAAGCTCAAGTACTGGACGAAGGCGAGCGGCACGGCTGTGAACGACGTCGGCCCCTCCGCCCTCGTGGCCGATGATCCGAACAACGCGGCCTACTACAACAACGCCTACTGGTTCTTCGGGTTTAACTCCAACGTGCTCAACAAGGTGAGCCTAAGCTACAGCGGCACCGGTGCGGGCGCGGTGCCCACGGTGTCGGGCACGCAGACCTACTCGATCGCGGGCATGAATCTGCCCAATCCCGGCACCGGATTGAACACCAACACGTTCGGCGACATCGCGATCAACCTCGACACCGGCATGCTATACGCATCGACGACCCGGGGCCGGTTCTACTCGCTCGACCTGAATGGTGATCCGACCAACACGTTCGTCGAGCTGGCGGCCGGCATCGGCCCGAAGAACACGTACGGCCTGCAACTGTCGTACAACACCGACTCGAGCATCCTCTACGGCCACAGCTACGAGACCGGCGACTGGTACGAGGTGAGCTTGGCGAATGGAGCGCGAACATCGCTCAATTATTCGACGACGACGTTCGGCGGCAAGGGCTTTCGCGACCTCGGCGGGGCCGCAGTCGTTCCGGAGCCATCGGCCCTCCTGCTCGCAGGCATGGGGGGCGTTGGCGGATTGGCCTGGAACGTGATGCGGCGGCGCCGGGCCGCCTGATCGCGTCGCCCCACCGGGGATCGTGCAGGGGCTCATGCGAGCCCGGGCCGCGGGCGGGTGATTCGGCGCGAAGACATCGTGATACCGATGCCGGTGCTTCCGCGGTGGCGGGACGAGATCGGCGAGCCGGTCGAGGAACTCATCTTCGCCGCCTGCAGGCCGGAAGTCGCGACGCTGATCGCCTCAGCTGAGCCCGAGGCCGTCGCTAAACAACTACTGGCGGCTAGCAGGCGAAGGCGTAGAGCGGCTCCGAGACTGGCGTCAGCTCGTTCACGGTGACTTGAAGGTTGCTGACATCGGTCCTGCCGGCCCAACGCATTTTTGACGACTCGCCGACGAGGTCTCGCTTGACCGCGGCGATTTCCCTGACGGGTCGCTGGGGCGGTTACTGGCTCGTATTCCATGCGATCGAGTTCCGGCGGGGTCGGCCTGGCCGACTGCACCCCGCGCTCGGCACCGCCGGCCGGGCTGCTGATTGACCCCTGCCGGCCGCCTGTGCTAGCGTCCTGACGGGGGTGGCGCGTCGGTGCGTGTCTGGTGGTCACCACTCCGGGCAGATGCAGGCACTTGAAGGAGCGATCATGGCAAAACGCGTGTCGCGGCGGACCGGTTCGGTGCGTAGCCCGGGAACGCGGAAGCTGGCAAAGCGGACGGCGGCGCTGCCGCGCCGGCCCGCTGGGCGCCGGGCGAAGGCGCCAGCGGCAGTCATCGGGCAGCCGATCTCCAACGGTGTCGGGATGCGGCTCCAGCCGATCCCCGCCGGCAACTTTACGATGGGCAGCCCCAGGAGCGAGAAGGGGCGGAATGCCGACGAGCAGGCGGTGAAGGTGACAATCAGCCGGCCGTTTTTCCTGGCGGCGACGGTCGTCACGCAGGGGCAATGGCGGAAGGTGATGGGAACTGAGCCCTGGAGAGGGGAGCGCTCCGTGGAGCGAGGCACCGACCACCCGGCCGTGTATGTCGACTGGAACGCCGCCGTCGCCTTCTGCAAGGCGCTCACGGCGGCCGAACGGAAGGCCGGGCGGGTGGCTGCCGGGGCGGAGTACCGCCTGCCGACCGAGGCGGAGTGGGAATACGCCTGCCGGGCCGGCACCACCACGGCCTATTCGTTCGGAGCGAGCCCACGGCGCCTCGGCGAGTTCGCTTGGTTCTACGGCAACACCGAAGCGGCCCGGCAGCACTATGCCCATCCGGTGGGCACGAAGAAGCCCAATCCGTGGGGGCTCTACGACATGCACGGCAACACCTACGAGTGGTGTGCCGATTGGTATGCCCCGAAGCTCGCCGGGGGCACCGATCCCGCCGGACCGGCGAAGGGGTTGTCGCGGGTCCTTCGCGGGGGCGGCTGGGGCTACGACCCACCCCGGTGCCGATCCGCCGACCGCAACAAGAACGACCCCATGTTCAGTGACTTCAGCGGAGGCTTCCGCGTGGTGCTGACGGTGCCCTGAAACGAGGGCCTAGCTGCCCGTGGAAAAAGCCCTCCATGGCCTTTTCCCACGTGGTCGACCGCCGGAAACGCCGAGGGTTTCCCGGGTCGACGGTCGCCGCATCGTGCGGCGGCAGACTTGTTCCATAGTCTGCTAGCAGCCGATGTCGGCGAAACCTAAACTGCCCCCCACCCGGGCCATGAGTTTGGGGGGTCTGGTTCATCTCCGCCTGCAATGCTTCAGGGATAGGCACCGTCACTTCCGATAATGACGGCTAGCCCCCCGTACTTGGTAGTAATCAAGGTGCCCCATGTTGATTGCGCTGCAGGTCGTCGCCTGGTTCGTGGCCTTGGCCGTGTTCATGTCGCTCGTGGAACACCAGGTTCACGCGAAAATGATGCACCGGAGGCCAAAGTTCT
>CAJBSQ010000013.1 GCA_903958265.1 uncultured Planctomycetaceae bacterium | reverse complement strand
AGCATCCTCGGTGGCCAACACACCGCCGTTGAGCGTCACGGACTTGGTTCCCAGCGCTCCGGCCGCACCGACCACCAGCCTGCCGGCGTTCACGATGGCACCGCCCGTCAGGCTATTCGACGCCGTCAGCACAAGGTCGCCGGCGCCCGACTTGGAGAGCGTCGTTCCCGTGAATCCGCTGCCGCCGATGGTCAGCACGCCGGTCGTATGGCTGACCGTGATCGTGCCCGCGGCCACGCTGCCGGCCACCGTGACATTGCCGGGAACGGCGAACGCCACGTTGTCGCTTGCCGCGAACGACGACGCCGCCCCTCCGGCGGTCCAGGGGGTGTTGGCCGGGTCGGTGTCCCAGGTGCCGGCACCACCCACGCCAACCCAGGCGAGGTCCCGTGCCAGGCCGCCGGTGATCGTGCCCAGCATGGAGAAGTCGTCGGTGCTCGTCCGCGAAATGCCCAGGCGACCACCGGTGCCGCTGTAGGCCACCATCCGCCAGGTGATGCTCGCCCCCGAGCTGCCGCCCGCCAGCACGATCGGCGTCGTGGCCATGCCGCTGGAAAACGCGGTGGCCGCCGACCCGGGCACCGCCGACGCCGATCCGGTCGTCGAAAAGGTCGCGCCGTCGGTGCTGTACCAGAGTTCCACGGCCTGGGCGCCGTTGGAAGTCCTGGACAGATTCATGCCCGTGATCCCGCTGAACGATGCCGTGTAGCCGGCGTCGACCGTGGTCGTCCAGGAAAGGTACTGATTGTTGGCGAGCGCATCGGCGGCGGTCGTGTACGTCACCGCCTGGTAGGCACGATTCCAGGTGTTGAGCGGCGAGGTGCTGTTACCCGTGCCCAGCGTCGACCCGTCGAGCACGCTGCCGGAGATGCCGGCTGCCAACGCGCTCGCGGCCGAACCGCTCGTCGCCCCGGTGGTGCTGGTAATGTCCCACGTGAGCAGCGTCGCGGCCCGTACCACTGGCATCTCGCCGGCAAGCACCGCCGCCACCAGCACCCCGCGAAAGACCGCTAAAGAGGCTCCCCGTCGCGGCCATCGCCCCGCCGATCGCCATCCGGTTCGCATGCCTTCCCCTCCCGTACTTCATGCCGTCACGCATACCGTCGGGCCAGACCCCGCGGCACCTCCGCCTCCCGACCCATAACACAGGGCGCCGACGCGGACCGGTTGGACATGCCCGGACCCTAGAATGTCCAGACTCGGCCAGCTTTCGCCCTTACCTTGGGTGGTTTGTGGCGTGGAGCCCCTTCTCAGACGAGTCGCCATGCACCTCGACGAATCGAAGCGGCTCTTCGTCCGCCTGCTGACCCAGCACGAGCGGCGGGTCTACGGCTACATCCTCCGCATGGTGCCCAACTGGTGCGAGGCCGACGAGGTCCTCCAGGAGACCAACATCAGGCTCTGGGAGGAGTTCGACCGGTTCGAGCCCGGCACGGACTTCGCGGCCTGGGCGATCCGGGTGGCCCACTACCAGGTGCTGACGTGGCGTAAACGGCGAGACCGGAGCCGGCTGGTCTTCAGCGAGGAGGCCATCCAGGCCATCGCTGCTGAGTCAGATGCGTTGGCGACCGACGTTCGCAACGCGGCACTGTCGGAATGCCTCAAGCAACTCTCGTCCCGCAACCGAGACCTGATCCTGAGCTGCTATGCCGAGGGATCCACGATCCGACGGGTCGCCGAGGATCTCCAACGGTCGGCCGAGTCGGTGTACAAGGCCGTGCAGAGGATTCGGTTGACCTTGCATGTCTGCATTGAGCAAAAGCTCGCGGTCGAGGATCGCTCATGACCGCCCCCGACAAACTCTTCGTTCAGATCCACGACCTCGCCTCACGGGTGCTGGATGACGAGGCGTCGCCCGCCGACGTGCTCGAACTCGACCGCCTAATCACCACGTCGGCCGAAGCTCGCCGGGTCTATGTCGCCTACATGAGCGAGACGGCGGTGCTCCGGTGGCATACGGCGGAGCGACAACCCGAACTGGCCCGCGACCTGCTCGCCGATGGCGGCCCGCAGCAAGCACGGTGGTCGGCAACCACACCCCTGCTACCCATGACATTCCTGGCATCCCTGAAACTCATGGCGATCGCCGCGGGGATGACGGCGGCGGTGATCGCGGTAGTGGGAGCGTGGATCGCCTGGCCCCAGCCTGCCGCGGAAACCGCGTTCAAGCCAGGCAGCGTCGCCACCCTGATTCGAGCCACCGGCGTCCGCTGGACGGGAGACGCGATCACCTGGCCCGAACTCACCCGCCTGACCAAAGGAGACGTCCTGCGATTCGACGCCGGCGAGATTGAACTCGTTTTCGACACCGGCGTGGAGGTGATCGTGCGGGGCCCCGCAGACTTCGAAATCCAGGCTGTCGATCGGGCGTTCAGCCGTCTCGGCCGGATCAGCGCCCGGGTCGGCGCGGATGGCGAAGGGTTCACAATCGAGACTCCGGTGGCGAAGGTCGTCGATCTGGGTACCGAGTTTGCCGTCGAGGTGACGCCGTCCGGATCGACCGACGTGGCCGTTTTTCAGGGGAAAGTCGACCTCGCGGTGCGCGGGCCTGCCGAGCCGGGGAAGACTGCACCGCGACGGCTCGTGCAGGGAGAGGGCATGCGGGTGGAGCCCGGCGGCAAGGTAGGCCGCGTGATGGCGATCAGCAGCGACCGGTTCCCCGAGTCGCCCCGGGCTGGCGCGAGATCGAGCCTGGCAGAGCCGATCATCCTCGACGTCCGCGACAACTCCCCGATCGGAGAGATGAGTAAGTTCTACCGCATCGTCCGCGGCGGACTGACGGAAGACGTCCCCGCGTACGTCGACCGCAATCACGAGTGGAACGGCGTCACCTCCGAAGGGCTCCCGGCATGCCTGGCCGGCATCGAATACGTGATGACGTTCAACGATGACAAGTTCGTCGAAGGCTTTGAAATGTCGGTCGACGTCGCGCGGCCTGCGACGCTGTACGTATTCGTGAGCGACCGCGTGCCCGTGCCCGAATGGCTGCGGTCAGGATTCGTCGACACCGGGCTCATCATCGGGCTTGATGAGGCCCGCAGCAGGTACCGTCCCCGGCACTCCACAGCCGAGGGAGCCGGGGCGAGCATCGACACGACGTTCTCAGTCTGGCGGCGAGACGTCGCCCAGCCCGAAACCGTGGTGCTCGGTGGCATTTCCCCGTCGGCCGATCGGGTGGGATTCAACATGTACGGCATCGCCGCGGCACCGCTGATCGCACCCCCGAAAGCAGACGGTCCCGCAGATCGCTGAACCCCGCCTCCGACCGCTCCTGCCGCCGTCTGCATCGGTCCCTGTCCAATTTCGACCTGCCGCGCCCTT
>CAJBSQ010000012.1 GCA_903958265.1 uncultured Planctomycetaceae bacterium | reverse complement strand
CTGCACTGGCTGGGACGGCATGCCGAACGGGCCGAGAATGCATCTCGGCTGCTGCGGACGGTGACGGCCCGGCTCGCCTCGGAGGCTCACCAGGAGTGCTCGGTCGAGGCTGCGCTCCTGCTCAATGCGTTCGCCGGGGCGTCGCAGCCCCGGGCCGACGCGCTCGACCCGTCGCGGCCGGGAATCCTCTGGGAGATCCATGCCGAGATCCAGGCGCTCGTCCACGACGGGCAGCGGACGGGCAGCGTGCGGGAGAACATCGACCGCCTCTGGCGGACTGCGTCGGTCGTCCGCGACCGGATCTCGATCGACTCGTGGAAGGTGCTCTCGCGGGTCCGCCGCGACTCGCTCGCCGGCCGCTCGCCGTCTCCGCCGCTTCCGGGCCGGGTCGCCGACGTCCTCCCTCACCTCGATACGCTGATCTTCGATCTCTCGGCCTTCGCCGGCCTCGGCATGGAGAGCATGACCCGCGGCCCGGGCTGGCGGTTCCTCGACATGGGCCGACGCGTGGAACGCGCGGCGGCGGCGATCCAGGTGATCGGCGGCACGCTCGCGGCTCCCCGCCCCCATGCCTTCGCCAACGGTGTCCGTCCGGATGCCCAGCGGCTCGAGGAGATGCTCCTGGAGATTGCCGACAGTTCGATGACCTATCGCAACCGCTATCCCGGCGTGCTCGAGGCGGCTCCGCTGATCGATCTGCTGGTGATCGATGAGACGAATCCCCGCAGCATCGGCTTCCAGTTCGCCGCGCTGGCCGAGCACGTCGCGGCCCTGCCGGGAGACGATTCCTCGCCGGTGCTCTCGGGCGAGTGCCGGGCCGTGATGGCCGCGGTCAGCCAGCTGCGGCTCGCCGATGTCGAACGGCTCGCCGCCGTCGACGATCTCGGCGGCCGCCGCGAACTCGCCGCCCTGCTCGCCCGGCTCGAAGCCCATGGCCGCGACGTCGCCGACGCGATCACCCACCGCTATCTTGTGCATTCCACGCCGCGGCGCCGGCTGGGTGATGCGACCCACCTTCCCGACGCCGGAGCCTGAATCCATGACCCCCCAGGTCGTCATTATCGGCAGGCCCAACGTGGGCAAGTCGAGCCTGTTCAACTGGCTCGTCGAGAGGCGGATCGCCATCGAGGACCCCACCGAGGGGGTGACCCGCGACCGGCTCGTGCAGCGGATCGAGCTGGATGGTCGCGTGATCGACCTCGTCGACACCGGCGGCATGGGCTTCGACGACCCCGACGGCCTCACGGCCCAGATCGACCGGCAGATCGAGGCAGGCCTCGCCCACGCCGCGGTGGTGCTGTTCGTGGTCGACGTTCGCACGGGCGTGTTACCGGCCGACATCGAGGTGGCTCGGCGCGTCCGCAAGGCGGGCTGCCCCGTCCTGCTCGTGGTCAACAAGGCCGACACCCCACACCTCGATCCGCAGGCCCTCGAGTTCGCCGCCCTCGGGTTTGGCGCGCCGCTGGCGGTGAGTGCCAAGCAGCAGCGGAATCGTGGACCGCTCGTCGACGCGATCTTCGAACGGCTCCCGGTGCAGACGGTGGACGAGGCCGAGACGGCCGACCTGCCCGAGATGAAGCTCGCCATGGTGGGCCGCCGCAACGTCGGCAAGAGCACGTTCGTCAACTCGCTGGCCCACGAGGAGCGGGTGATCACCAGCCCGGTGGCGGGCACCACCCGCGATAGCGTCGACGTGCGGTTCGAGGTCGATGGCCGGGCGTTTCTTGCCATCGACACCCCGGGCCTGCGGCGGACGAAGAGCCGCACCAGCGACATCGATTTCTATTCCTTCCACCGCGCCCAGCGAAGCATTCGCCGGGCAGACGTAGTGCTCTTGTTTTTCGATGCGAGCGAGCCGATCAGTAAGGTCGACAAACAGCTGGCCGAGACGATCACAGAGGCGGCGAAGCCGGTCGTGTTTGTCGTCAACAAGTGGGATCTCTACGCGGCTGGCGTCGAGAAGCGGGAGTGGGACGAATACCTCCGCGACACGTTCCGCACGATGCCCTGGGCGCCGGTGGCCTTCGTCACGGCGCTCAAGGGCCGCAACGTAATGGCGGTGATCGATACCGCCCAGCGGCTCTACCGCCAGAGCCGTGAGCGTGCCCCGACGGCCAGGCTCAACACGGTGCTGCGGCAGGCGGTGGATATCAACCAACCGCCGGCCGACTCCCGCGGCCGGCCGGTCCGCCTCTACTTCGCCACGCAGGTCGAGGTGGCCCCGCCCACGATCATGATTTCGGCGAGTGCGCCGCGGAGTGTGTCCGAGCCATACCGCCGATACCTGCTGAACGTGTTCCGCAGGGAGTTGCCGTATCACGAGGTGCCGATCCGCCTCTACCTCCGCGGCAAGACCGAAGACAAGCCGGGCGGGTAAGGGGTGGCACGGCTGGCTGGGCGGGTTGCACGCAGGTAGGAAACCTGCGGCTACGGTGTGATGCGGTTGCTGGGTAGGTGCGGGTTTCCTACCTGCACTACGCGACTGGATGCACGCAGGTAAAAAACCTGCGGCTACGGGAGCACAATGTGGCTGGATGCACGCAGGTAAAAAACCTGCGGCTACGGTGTGATGCGGTTGCTGGGTAGGTGCGGGTTTCCTACCT
>CAJBSQ010000011.1 GCA_903958265.1 uncultured Planctomycetaceae bacterium | reverse complement strand
GCGGCGATGCAGACGTCGAAGTCGGTCCAGCCTTCCTTGATCTTCTTGGCGAGTTCCTCCGCGCCAACCTCTTCGGCGCCGGCAGCCTTGGCGTCGTCGGCAAGATTGCCCTTGGCGAACACGACCACCCGCTTCGACTTGCCGATCCCGTGAGGGAGCACCAGCGACCCGCGGATGATCTGATCGGCCTGCTTCGGGTCGATTCCAAGCCGCATGTGAATCTCGACAGTCTGGTCGAACTTCGCCGGCGGAAACTTCTTGAACAGCGCTACGGCATCAGCCAGCGGCACGGCGTCGTCGGTCTTCGGCTTCACGGCGAGCATCGCCCGCATGCGTTTGGTGGTGGCCACAGTCATGAATCCTTGAGAAATCTGAGACTTTGAAAATCGCTGGTGTGAACGTGGGAAGAAGCAGGGATGATACCCAGAATCCGGCGGGTGCCGACCGGGTTAGCCCTCGACAGTGATGCCCATGCTGCGGGCCGTACCCTCGACCATGCGGCGGGCGTGCTCGCCATCACGGGCGTTGAGATCGGCCCCCTTGAGGCGGACGATTTCGTCGAGTTGAGCCACGCTCACCTTGCCGACCTTGTCCTTGTTGGGCACGCCCGACCCCTTGGCAAGGCCGGCAGCCTTTTTCAGCAGGGCGGCAGCCGGAGGGCTCTTGGTGATGAACTCGAACGAACGGTCATTGTAGATGGTGACGACGACCGGGATCGGCATGCCCGCAGCCTCGCGAGTGCGATCGTTGAACTGCTGGACAAACTGGCCGAGGTTGATGCCAAACCGGCCGAGCGACGTGCCGACCGGGGGCGCGGGGGTGGCCTGGCCACCCGGCACTTGGAACTTCGCCTGTCCGACAACTTGCTTCGCCATCGCAATGACCTTTCTTCAGTCCGTTTTCAATGTTCCGAACACCGAGGAGTGACGCCTGCCGGGCTCACACCGCCTCGATCTGCCAGTATTCGATGTCCACCGGAGTCGACCGACCGAAGATGCTGAGCATCACGGTCACGCGGCCGTTGGCCTCGTCGATCTCCTCCACCTCGCCCTCGAAGTTCTCGAAGGTTCCCTCGTTGATCTTTACGCGGTCGCCCTTCTTGAAGCTGATCTTCAGCCGCGGCGAATCGTCAGCCTTCTCCTCTGCCTTGTTCAGCAGTTTGGCGACGTCCTGCGGCAGCATCGGGCTGGGCCTTCCGGCCGACCCGGTGAAGTCACCAATGCCACCGGTCTCCCGCACGAGAAACCAGGTTTCATCGTTCAAGATCATGTTCACCAGGATGTATCCCGGATAGAGCTTGCGGGAAACCACGCGTTTTTTACCACTTTTGAACTCGGTAACCTGCTCCTTGGGCACGATCACCTCGCCAAACCACTTATCCATACCCTGCATCGAGATCCGCCGCAGCAGGGCCTCTCGGATCGAGTCTTCGCGGTTGCTCTGGACTTTGAGGATGTACCAGTGACTCTCGCCCACCACCGGCGATTCGTCGGCGATGGCGACTTCGATCGGTTTGGCATTCTCGTCGCCGCCGAACGGATCGGCGAGTTCTGCCGGGGTGCCATCGTCTTCAAAGTCGTCCGCCATGCCCTCCGCGCCTTCGACGACGGGGGCCTGAGCGGCGGTCGTCTCGTCCGCCGGCAGCTTCTCGTGCTCGTTCGTCGTTTCGTCGCTCATGGACATCGAGCCAACTCGCTAGGGAAAGTTAAGAACAAGAGGAACAGAAAAAGCGAAACCACCCGCCCGCGTCATCCACCCGTCCGCATCACATACCGGAGCGCAAACCACCAAAACAGATCGTAGGCCGAAAGGATCGCCGCCAACGCGAAGATCAGGAAGATGATAACCACCGAACTCCGAAACACTTCCTCCGCGGTCGGCCACGAGACCTTCGCGACCTCCGATTCCACGGCGATCAGGAAATCGGCGAACTTTGGCATGTTGACTGCCCGAAAGCAGAGCCAGAAGCCTGCCGCCAGAAGGCCGGCCGGCAGGAGAAACCGCACCACACCGAAATCCGTGCCCGGGCCGCCCAGCGACAGACCAGCGTCGCCACCGCCGTACCAGACTGCCAGCAGTTGCGTGAGCCGCCAGATGCCGAGGCCAACGATCAAGGCCAAGGCCGCGAACGTCACCTGGCGGGTGACACGGCCCTGATTCCGCTTGTACACGGAAAAGCTGAGCAGGTCCCCGAGGAATCCGGCGGTTTTGACGTTGTCCTGCATCTCGTTCCTCACTCGCTCCATCGCCCAACTAGTGTCCGCTGAGCCTGCCGGTTGATTCCACCGACTGAGTCCAGTCACGTGATCCCAGCCGTCCAACTCTTCTCCGATACCGACCGACACTTTCGATCCAGACCAGTCTCGCTCACTCTCGTTCGGCACCGTCAGGCAGGGGCGGCGGGGATCGAACTCGCGACCTCTGGTTTTGGAGACCAGCGCTCTACCAGTTGAGCTACGCCCCTGTGTGGTGGCCCGGCTCCGGGGAACCCCCGGAGCCGGGCACCGGTTTTTCTACTGCCGGGGCGGATGGCCCCGGACTCATTCAGTCAAGGATCTTGGTCACGACGCCCGAGCCGACCGTCTTGCCGCCCTCGCGGATGGCGAAGCGAACGCCGTCGTCCATGGCGATCGGCACCATCAGCTCGACTTCCATCTTCACGTTGTCACCCGGCGAGCACATCTCAACGCCACCGAGCAACTTCGTCGCACCGGTCACGTCGGTGGTACGGAAGTAAAACTGCGGGCGGTAGCCGGCGAAGAATGGCGTGTGACGGCCACCCTCCTCCTTCGACAGCACGTAGACCTCGCACTCGAACTTCTTGTGGGGCTTGATCGACCCCGGCTTGGCGAGCACCTGACCCCGCTCGATGCCCTCGCGAGCAACGCCGCGGAGGAGGCAGCCGACGTTGTCGCCCGCCTGGCCACGGTCGAGCAGTTTCTTGAACATCTCCACGCCGGTGACGGT
>CAJBSQ010000010.1 GCA_903958265.1 uncultured Planctomycetaceae bacterium | reverse complement strand
AGGCAGCCAGTTCAGAGGTCGCCGTCGACCGCCTGCCCCAGCACCAGAGCGGCCTGCTGAAGGAGGGCATCAGCCTTCTCCACGGTCGCCGCCAAGCGAACGTCTGGAGCCGGGCTCAGGGAGGCATCCATGGCGACAAATCCGCCGCCGCAGTGCTGGCAGAAAACCCGCCGGCCGAGCAGGTTGACATCAATCTCCAGCCTTCGGCCGCAGACCGGGCATCCCTGGTGAAAATAGACCGTGATGGAGGCTGATGGCCGTTGGATCGTATGTGTCTTGTGCACTGTCGTAGCCTCCCCGCGAACCCGCCTGGGATCAGAGTCTACGCGGGCCGTCGCCGGGCGGCAAACCCAGCGCCTGCCGCCGGCGAAGATCGTATCGCGGCGGCCGGCAGGGCGGTACACTGCGGGAGTTCCCGAGTTTGTGTGCCGCTCTAGGCTGCGTGTCATGCCGCAACGTCCGTTGCTGACGCCGATCGTGCTCGGTTTCTGGCTGGCGACCACGGGGTGGCTCGTCGTGACGAAGATTCTGCCTTCGTTCAACCCGGGTTCGCCTCCGGGGCAGCAGGCACGCTACGCCGCCGGCCATCGACTGATTCCGGTCGCCTGGTCGGTGCAGTGGAACGAGCGGCCGGTGGGCTGGGCGCTGGCGACCTCCACCCGCCAAGACGACGGCGGGCTCGCCGTCGACAGCCGGCTCTTCTTCGACAAACTGCCTCTCGACGACATGCTGCCGGCCTGGGCGGGGTTGTTGGTGCGACGGGTCGTCCGCGAGGGGATGCCGCCGACGTTCCAGGCTCGCGGCCGCCTCGACATCGATGCCTCTGGTCAGTTGCGGTCGTTCACCTCGCGGGTCAGCCTCCCGGGAGCGGTCGATGACGTCGTGCTCGAAGGCACAGTGGACGATGGCGAGGTGTCGGTGACCATCGAGGCCGGTGGCATGAACTACCAGACGTCGCGTCACCTGCCCTCGCACATCATGCTCGGTGATGAACTCTCCCCACAGGCCACGATGCCCGGCCTCTCCGAGGGCCGCCGGTGGACGGTCCCCGTGTACAGTCCACTGCGGCCGGGACACTCGCCGATCGATATCCTGCACGCCGACGTCGGCCCCGAGGAGGCTCTCTACTGGGAGGATGGGCTCGTCCGCGTGCATGTCGTGGCGTATCGCGACGACCCCTCGAGCCACCGGGAGCCGCGGTGCCGGCTGTGGGTCGATCTCTCCGGTCGGGTTCTCAAGCAGGAGACGGCGATGTTCGGCACCTCGATGACGTTCCTGCGGCGGACCGACGACGCGGCAGCGTCGCTTGCCAAAGATGGCGGGCCAGACGCCACGGCGACGAGGGCCCGCATGCCATGATCGAGTTCGATCACGTCACCCGGACCTATGGCCCGAAGACCGCCGTGTCGGACCTGACGCTCGCCATCCCGCGGGGCGAACTGTTCGCCCTGCTCGGCCCCAACGGCGCGGGCAAGACCACCACGATCAGGATGCTCGTCGGACTGCTCCACCCATCGCGGGGCGCCGTTCGGGTCTGCGGTCACGACCTGGTGAAGGATCCGCGGGCCGCCCACCTGCACATGGGATACGTGCCCGACGAGCCCTGCCTCTACGACAAGCTCACCGGCCGGGAGTTTCTCTGGTTCATCGCCGACATGTTCGGCATGCCGCGGCGATTGGCCACGTCACGGATCGACCGCGAGATCGAACACTTCGAACTCGGTGAGTTTGCCGACGACCTCGCAGAGAGTTACTCCCTCGGCATGAAGCAGCGGCTCGTGTTCGCCGCCTCACTCCTCCACGACCCCGACGTGCTCGTCCTCGACGAGCCGATGGTGGGCCTCGACCCGCGGAGTGTTCGAATCGTGAAGGACCTCCTGTCGGCCCGTACCCGCGAGGGCATGACCGTGTTCATGTCGACCCATACGCTGGCGATGGCCGAGGAGATGGCCGACCGGGTGGGCATCATGGTTCGCGGGCAGCTGCGGTTCCTAGGAACCATCGCCGAGCTTCGCGAGCAGATGTCGCTCGAGTCGACGACGTTGGAGCACCTCTACCTCGAGGTCACCTCCTCCCGCGGCCGTGAGTCATGACGACTCGCTCCGCCACGCCTGATGCGGTGCGGCTGCTTTCCTTCGAGGACGAGTCGCGGCTGTTCATGCGACTGCGGGCGACGCTGGCCTGGGAGACGGTCCGCTCAATGCTCACCGACGCGCGGCTGCGGCTGACGCTCGTGGTGGTCCTCAGCGGGCTGTTCTGGGCCGCCCTCTACGGCCTGTTCATCGAGGGATTTTCCTTCCTCGACGCGCTCCACGCGGAGGTGATCTCGCTGCTCTTCAACGCCTTCTTCTCGTCGCT
>CAJBSQ010000009.1 GCA_903958265.1 uncultured Planctomycetaceae bacterium | reverse complement strand
AGCGCCTCCCCTGATCAGATCCTCGACAACCGGATTGCCAGCGGCTTCAACCGCTGCAACATCACGACGAGCGAAGGGGGAGCGATCGACGAGGAGTATCTCGTGCTCTACGCGCGAGATCGCACCGAGACCACCTCGGCCGTCTGGATGGGGCTGACGACGGGCTGTGCCGTCTGCCACGACCACAAGTTTGATCCGCTCTCGCAGCGCGAGTTCTACGAACTCGCCGCCTTCTTCAACAACACCACGCAGAAGGCAATGGACGGCAACGTCCGGGACACGCCGCCGATCCTCACCGTACCCGACCCCGAAGACCGGCCCCGCTTCGCGGCGCTCGAAGGCGAGATCCCTGCCGCGAAAGCCGCCGTTGAGACGCGCAAGCAGGCCGCCCGCCCCGAGTTCGATTCGTGGGTGAAGGCCTTCACGCCTGATTCGATCGCCGCGATGCTCCCCCGGGAGACGCCGCTGGTGCACCTGTCCCTTGCCGAGGGCTCGGGATCGACGACGCACGCATCCCTCCTCGGCAAGGAGACCGACCTCCCGCTCACCGCAGCCACGACATGGCAGGCAGGGCCGAGCGGATCGCCCGCGGTCATGCTGGACGGCAGGGCGGCCGAGTTGCCGGGTAGCGGCGACTTCGAACGCGACGAGCCGTTCAGCGTCACCTTCTGGCTGCGGCCATCAGGCAGTAGCCCGAGCGGTGCGGTGGTCGCCCGCATGGACGAGTCGCAGGAACACCGCGGCTGGGACATCTGGATGGAAGACCGCCGGATCGCGATGCACCTGATCCACTCCTGGCCCGAGAAGGCCCTCAAGGTCGTGGCCGAAGCCCAGCTTCCGGCAGATGCCTGGACGCTCGTCTCGGTGACCTACAACGGTTCCGGCAAAGCCGAAGGCGTGGCGGTCTCCTATGACGGCAAGCCACAGAAACCGAGGATCGACAAGAACCAACTCCATGAGGAGTCGATCAAGACGTCGGCGGCGCTCACGGTAGGCAGTCGCTCGAAAGGTGGCGATCTGAAGGGCGTCGGCCTCGCGGACCTCTCGATCTGGGGCCGGACACTGTCGGCCGAAGAGCTGGCCGCATGCTGGCGAGCACACCGGCTTCGCGCCATCGTGGCGCTGCCGCCCGACGAGCGGGTCGCGGCGGCGGGTGATCTCTACGACGACTGGCTACTGTCCGACGAGCAGTACAAGACGCTGTCTGCCACTGTCGGCACGCTCGAGGCGGAGATGGCCACGCTCAAGAAGCGCGGCACGATCGCCCACGTGATGCACGAAAAGTCCGAGATGGCAAAGGCCCACGTTCTCGAACGCGGTGAATACGACAAGCGAAAGAACGAGGTCCAGCCAGAGACGCCCGGCATGCTACCGCCGTTTCCGGAGTCGCTGCCGAAGAACCGGCTCGGGCTCGCCCAATGGCGGCTCCTGCAGGACCATCCGCGCACCACCCGCGTGACGGTGAACCGCTGCTGGCAGGAGGTTTTTGGCACCGGCCTCGTGAAGACGAGCGGCGACTTCGGGATCACCGGGGAACTGCCGAGCCACCCCGAACTCCTCGACTGGCTGGCGGTCGAGTTTCGCGAGGGGGGCTGGAACCTCAAGAAGTTCTTTCGGCTCATGGTGACCAGCGCCGCCTACCGGCAGGCCGCCACTGCCACGCCCGAGAAGCTGGCCAAGGACGCGGCCAACCGCCTGCTCTCCCGCGGGCCGCGGTTTCGCATGGACGCCGAGATGGTCCGCGACCATGCCCTCGCCGCCAGCGGGCTGCTGGTCCAACAGATCGGTGGACCGAGCGTACGGCCCTACCAGCCCGAGGGCGTGTGGGAGGCCGTGGCCATGGAGGGCAGCGACACGCGAACCTACGTCCGCGACAAGGGGGAAGGGCTCTACCGTCGCAGCATGTACTGGTTCTGGAAGCGATCGGCGCCGCCGGCCTCAATGGACATCTTTAACGCCCCGTCGCGAGAGAGTTGCTGCGTAAAGCGGGAGCGGACCAACACGCCACTCCAGGCGCTCGTCACGCTCAACGACCCGCAGTTCGTGGAGGCGGCGAGGGTCCTCGCCGATCGGGCGCTGGAACTCGCAGCCGGCGACGACGAGCAGCGGCTCGAGTTCATCGCCGAGCGGCTCCTGGCGCGGCGCTTCTCGGCCGACGAGTTACCGGTCGTGAAGAAGTCGCTCGCCGATCTCGCAGCCTGGTATGCCGCCCACCCCGATGAGGCGAAGCAGCTGATCACCGTCGGCGACTCGAAGCCCCGGGCAACCGACGCGGT
>CAJBSQ010000008.1 GCA_903958265.1 uncultured Planctomycetaceae bacterium | reverse complement strand
GTCAGGCAGTCTTCAACCAACTGGGAGTACACGTCTGGCGCTGCGTCTGCCATGGCCCGGGCGAAGCTTGCGGCCAGTCCCGCACCACCCTTGCCTGACTTGGAGGCATGGAGCGGTTCGGTACCGGGGGCCCAGCCCTCTTCGGAGGTGTATTTCAACACCCGATCGCTTGAAACCCTCGTTGCGGGGTCAAGCTTGCCCCGGCCGGCCATGTTCGACTGCCCCATGAGCAGATAGAGGTGGAAGCGATCTCGCGGTGGCAGAGCCCGGGCTGACTCAGCCGCTTCATGGGGCACGACCGTTCGGAGCTCCTCGATCCTCCC
Source organism: uncultured Planctomycetaceae bacterium (assembly GCA_903958265.1). Taxonomy (GTDB): domain Bacteria; phylum Planctomycetota; class Planctomycetia; order Pirellulales; family UBA1268; genus QWPN01. The sequence goes on along the minus strand of CAJBSQ010000008.1, from coordinate 4,344 downwards.
GAGCTCCGCCGGCACGGCATCCGTGCTGGCGGCGCCCGTCGTCCAGCACCGCGGTGTTACCAGGAGATAGGTCTGTCCGGCTTCCGTCGGAAACGTCAACAGGCCCCCTTTCAGCACATTCGTCTTCCGCCCCATGCAGAAGAGGGTGGCGTCGTCCGTCGGCCAAGGATTACGGATGCGGCATTCTCCGCCCCGCTGGCTCAGGATCTCGACGAAGCGGATCGTTCCGCCCTTCATGGCTGAACTGATCAGAAAACCGCCCTCAGCCTGGAGCTTGAACGAGACGTCCCACTTCCGGGGCCAGCCTTCCATCAAACGGATGACCGGATCTCCGGTTGGCGAGGGGGCGATCGAGAGCAGCAGGGCAGACTGCACCGCCTGCGCAAAGATCCCCATGCCCTGAGACGTGAAGCTCTCAGCGCGCGGCACGCGAGCCGTTTCAGGCGAGATGGCCATCTGCCTGGGGAGCGCGCGTTCGACCAGATCAGGCCTCCCCATTCGGCCCGGCAGAATCGGATAGGAGCCGACGCCGCAGCCGTGGCCCTTGACGGTACCCGGATGCTTGTCGAGCGTGGCCATCGCCACCGCCCATTCGTCGGTGTCGGCCGACTCAAGCGTCAGCACGTCAAAATCGCCCCGAACGGGCCCCATGCGAGGGCTCTCATCACCTTCGTTGCCGCGCAGCTTTCCATGAGGAGCCAGGCCCTGCGCCCACGTGCCAGGGCCCAGGCCGGAGATCGCTCCGGCCATGTCCGACCGCGGGTACGGGGCCAGGTTGTCCAGAACCTCCTGCCATTCCGCCCGCTGGTCAGCATCCACGCCGTACTTCTCTGACAGCGCAATGGCGAGCGGGAACACGCCGCGGATGCCAGCCAGGTCTTCGATGATGTCCTTGCCCCACCAGATATGCTCGTGCAGTTCCGTGCCATAAAGGTGGTACTTCCCGTCCGCGTCCTTCCGAAGAACGGCGATTCCTTCCGGCCCGTTATCGTCGCCGCCGGCATCCTGGCAACCGGCTTTCAGCCCGCAGTAAAACTCGGCGGTCGCCCTGGCGGCCTGATAGACCCACTCCTTGAGCCACCGTTCATCGCCCGTATAGAGGTACTTCTTGTAGTAGAGGCCGGTAAACTTCGACATGTTGGAGGTGTTGCGGCTGGTCCACCCGCCGCCCACCAGGGACATCATGGGCTGCCGCTGCCCCCGCGGCTTGTGCACGCCCTCGGGCAGGAGCTCCGGTCCATCCCAGCAGGAGGTCTCAGGGATATACCAGCCGCGGCTGTTCCAGCTGCGTTGGGCGGAGTTGGCATAGGCAGCAAAGTTCCGCATATTCCAGCGGAAGACAGGCTCCAGCAGTTCTTCGTGGTTGGCCGCATACTCCCAGCCATGCTGGCAGCTCTGGTTGAACCACCAGAAGTTCTGTCCCCAATCGCGCACGTCGCCCGTCGACACAAAGATCAGCCCATTGAACTTGGCGGGGAAGTTCCCGCGTTGGCAGCTTCCGGCGATGTAGAGGTTCCAGATGGAGAGCCGGGTCATCTCTTCCAGCTCGGGCGAGCCGGACATGCTGACGAAGCTCTTCGACCAGAAATCGTGCCAATACGTCATGTTGTCGTCGAGCAGTTTCACGAACCCGGCCGTGGCGGCCTCTTCGAGATCCGCTTCGGCTGCCCTCTTCACCTGTTCCACGGTGTTCTCTTTGCTCTGTCCCAGCGAGAACAGCACAGTCAGCGTTCCCTTGCCGGCTGGCGTGGTCAGGCGCATGGTTCGATCATTCACCTTGCTGGCAGCGGCCGCGCGGCCGATCACCCGCGCGCGCAGCGTGCTCAAGGAGTTCAGATCCAGCGCGAGGGGCTGGTCGGCTTTCTCGCGGAACTCCTGCGTCAACTCGATGTCCTGGCCGATCGCGGCCACGGAGGAGATCGCAGAATGCGGACCAGACTTCACCTCGGGCGGACGCAGCATCCGCAGATCAACCGAGATGGGCCGGGGCTCGTCGCGATCGTCCGTAATCTCGACGGCGATCACGTCCTTCTGATTCCACGCGAAGGCGCGGATGCGGACGCCTCTGCCCGAGACCTCCGCGACTGCATCATAGACGGCTAGGTGGTTGCTCGTGGAGTGATCCCCGAAGGCGTCGTCGCCCACGTCGATATCCACGAACCCGCAGCCATTGCAGTAAAACGCGTGGGCATCCAGGGTGGCGGCCGAGGAGTTCCGGAAGGCGAAGACGTCGGTATGGTTGATCTGCATGTGTAGCTTCGATTGCTCCGGGCGGGTCCAGAGCAGAGTGCCCACGCGGCCGTTTCCGATCGGGAGGCCGCGTTCGGCGCCCGGCCCCAGCGGCATTTTGAAGTCCAGGTCAGCCCCGCCAACCAGCGAGGCATAGTCCACAGCTATCAAAGCCTCCCCGGGCTCACTCGGGCTCGCTGCGGTCGCCCCCGGCAACGGAAATGTGAGTCCCGCCAGAAAGGCAAGCACGAGGCTGCCAGAGAGCCCTGCAACTCTGGTGCGCAAAGGCATGCGGACGGGCGTTTTCATTCGAATTGGGAACCAGTGCACCGATCGCACCTCGACGCTGGAAAAGACAAGGGGAGGATAGGTCGGCCAACGGCACTTCGGCAACCAGCGGCTCGACACGGAGGCCGCCATTGTGCACCACCGCCGCCAGCTGGACCGCCCGCTACAGCAGAGTCGAAAACTGGCTCACGGTGCCGCTGGCGGCCACAGGGGATCACCCACCCGGAGATCCGCGCCTCGAGGGTGCCGGCCTCGGTGTACGGGTGCGGCGGTTGGTGCGGGAGGCGCGGGTCCATTGAGAACACCCGGCATTCAGGTCCAAGCACTTCCGGTGAGCCGAAAAGAACCGCTCACCCCTGCGGGTCTTCACCGGTAGCGAGCCAATGCGCGCATTCGTCGCCGAGTTCGGTGCGGCTACGCGTCTCGTACGCGGCGACCTCTTCCGGCGTTAGTGTATCGCTCCACCGGCCGTTTACGCCCTTGTTGATAAACACCTCTGCACCTGCGTCCCAGAACGCCCCGCCAAGAGGGACGCTCTTCGTGGCATTCTTCTTCATCCACTCGAACGAACAGTGCTTCAGGATGGCCTCCCACCGGGATTCTTTGATTGGGATGTCGAGAAACGTCGCAATAGCGCGTATCTCTCTGGCCATGTCGCGCTTGAGATTGGCGAAGTGGACGAACTTCACGTTGGGGAGATCACGAACCGCCCACCAACTCCGGATATTTTCCCAGAATGGCCAGAACGGGTGACCGTCGCGATCGAGCCACTCTCGCCAGTACTGCCGGATGTCATTCGGCGGCGGCTCAATGGGCGGACCGACGCGCCCCGGAGTGTTGTTGAGTGCGTCATACCACGTTTGGTTCGCGTTGACGTGGTGGTTGTACATGCTCCAGACAACGTCGCGGCCGTCGCGGCCGATGTAGAGATATTTAGCCTTTGGGCAGAACCGGATCGCATCGACCGGCAGGTGCGTCTTCATGAATCGCCGGTGCTTCTGCGCCTCAAGAAGAGGCAATTTCACCTCTTTGGGCGGCACCCTCAGATCCACCCACGGCGACATCTCGGCGACGGCAATATCGGGGTCGCCGTCAAACATCAGTTGGGCGACGATCTGTTGCATCCACGTCGTGCCCGCTTTTGCGTACGTGGCAATCACAATGTCGTCGTCACGGAACTCTAGATCGTTCCAAATTGTGGAGTCGAAATGATGGTTGTGAAGTTCTCGGGTCTTCTCTGGCAATCTCATCGTTTCGCTCATGAAGGTGCCTCCGTGCTACCACTTTATTTGATCACTCCCGGAGAAGGTATGTCCATAGCAACCACCACCTCCCACGACACCGGCCAGCACACAACCCAACCCACCACCACCAATCCCGCCACGCAAACTTCTCCCAACGCCGCCCAAAGGCTGTTCGCGCTGGCGATACAATTCAAGACTGGCACAGCGGTGAACGTGCCTACCTAACCATGAAAGCCAGATGACCCACCTCTGAAAACCCAGATTTACAAAAGGGATGTTGCTTTATCGGACGTGCCGTATGAAGCAAACCCTATCAGTCCTCTTCCATGTGCAACTTATGCATGACGCGGTGAACAAAGGGCGTCAGGACAAGCGATGCCGCCCCGATAAAGAGCAGCCCGGAGAACAGGGCATACGCCGACACAAACAGTTTCCCCACCTGAGATTTAATCGGATCAACTGGCCCCATGCCCCCGAGGATCATGGACGCGTTCACAAGGGCGTCAATCCATGGCAAGCCACCGAGATAGTGGTAGCCCAGTACGCCGATACCCAAAGCAATGCTGGCCAGAGCAGCCGAAAT
>CAJBSQ010000007.1 GCA_903958265.1 uncultured Planctomycetaceae bacterium | reverse complement strand
GGAGATCCCGGTCGACGACCCGATCTTCACGGCCGGCGAATACGGCGGCTACGACATCCGGCAGGTGACGCTCCGCGAGCCGTCTGGAGGCGATGGCCCGATCGGCGTCCGCAAGCGGCAGATTCCGCCGAAGCTCGAGGGGGTGAGAATCGGCGACCGCTGGGCGGTGATCTTTTCGCCCTACGACCTGTCGTGCGCGCTCGAGAAGCAAAACTCGATGGAGTGCACGGGCTATGGCCGCGAGGACGCCGAGAAGATCGCCCTCAACGTGCTGCTCTATTCACTCAACCACTGAGCTCACGCGGCGCACCCGCTCCCACGGCGACCGCCCCTCGACACCCTGCGGCTTTGTCCGACGCGGCGATCAGCGGTCGTCGCTCGATCCGCCGACGAGATAGCTGGCGTAGTAGAGCAGCGTCAGGATGCTCTGCAACGTGCCGGCCACGTAGGTCCAGGCCGCGGCGTTGAGCACGCTGTTGACCGCCGGCATGTCGGCAACTGGCACGATCCCGAGCCCGACGAGCTGCGCCTTGGCCCGGTTGCTGGCGTCGATCTCCACCGGCAGGTTCACGAGCTGAAAAAACACGGTGCCGGCGAACAGCGCGATGCCCAACCAGGCCAACGGTTTGAGAGCCAGCCCCAGGCCGATCATGAAGACGAAAAATCCCAGGCCGCTGCCGATGTTGGCGGTGCCGACGGCGGCGTTGCGAATGGCCATCAGCGGAGAGCCCTGCGCGTCCTGCAGGGCGTGCCCTGCCTCGTGGGCGGCGATGCCGACGGCCGCCAGCGACCGTTCGCCGTACACTCCCTGCGAGAGCCTGAGCACCTTGGCCTGCGGGTCGTAGTGGTCGTTGAGTTGCCCCGGCACCGCCTCGATTTCGACGTCGTGAGCACCGGCCGAGTCGAGGATGTGGCGAGCGGCTGCGGCTCCCGTCAGGGCCGCCGGTTGCTGCGACGCGGCGGCGAAGGCGGAATGCACTCGCCACTGCGCCCACATCGCGAGCAGGGCGGCAGGGGCGATCCAGAGCATGTAGAAGGGATCGAAATAGAAGCCTGGCATGTGGCGTCAATCTCCCAGAGTGTGCATCGAGCCCGTCAACCCGTTCTCAAAGCCGAGGGGTGCGGGCCAGCGGCACCCGCACGCTTCCGAGATTATTCTAGGCAGGTCCCCGGCGGCAGCGGCTCGGCATCCTGCCCCTCAGGCCTCATCTCGGAACCCTCATGCTCTACGCACCTCGAACCCCGGTGGTTCCCGCCCACGGCAGAGTCGGGTGGACGGCCCTGGCCTTGATCGTCGCCGGCACGGGTTGCGGGGTTCCCGCCGGAACCCCGGCCGACCAAACCGTCGCTGCGGTGCCGTCCGATCAGGGTACGCTCTGCCGGCGGATCGACATCGCCCTCGCCCATGCCCGCGACGCGCGGCTGCTCGATGCAGGCGTGCAGGGGGCATGGCAGGTGGTCCATGGCATCCTCGCGTTCGGCCCCGAGTTTCCCCTGGCGACCAGGGCCGCGACCGCCCCTGCGCTCTCGTATCTCCTCGACGGCGGTGCGCTCGTGGGCTGGAAACTGCGGCCCGGCAATCCCGGCGTGATCGCGATCGTCGAAGAAGGGAGCACCATGGGGCAGGGTCATCCCGACCAGTGGCTCGGCTACCTCTCCCAGTGCGGCGTGGCGGAGTCTGGTGACAGGCTCGTCGAGGGGATCCCGCTCGACACGCCGCTGACGGTTGGCGGCCGCCGGTTCACGATCGCCGACCTGCTCGCTCAGGCCCAGCACGACATCCGCCCCGGCCAGGAGGCCACGTGGACGCTGATGGCGCTGTCGGCCTGGCTGCCGCACGATGCCGCCTGGACCTCCGGCGACGGGGAGCGTTGGACCACGGAGCGGGTCGTGGAAATGGAGGCCGGGGCCGACATCGCCTCCGCTGCGTGCGGCGGCGCTCACCGGCTCTATGGTCTCGCCGCGGCCGTCGATGCCCACCGCCGCGCGACCGGCGGACCGCCCACCGGAGCCTGGGCCGAGGCGGCGGCCGTGCTCGACGACTCGATCGAACGGGCCCGGCGGTTCCAGCAGCCCGACGGCACGTTCTCCGTGCATGCCTTCGAGCGTCCCGCGACCTCCCCCGAGGTGTTCGCCAGGCTGAGCGCCACCGGCCACGTCTTCGAGGTGCTCGCGTTGGCCCTCGACGACCAGCGGCTTCGTGAGCCCTGGGTCAGGCGGGCAGCCGACCGGCTCGTGACCCTGCTGGAGCAGACGTCGGATCTCGACGTCGAGTGCGGGGCCCTCTACCACGCTGCCCACGGCCTGGCGATCTATCGCCGTCGGACATGCGCCGGAAGCACGACGAAGCCACCGCCCGACACAGACCAGGCCCAGGCGACGCCCCTTCGCTTTCAGCCCCCGTCGCCGAACCGATGATCTTCTCCCTGCGATCGACGCCACCAGCGACCTCTTCGGCCTCGGCGTCGTGCCCTACGAGTCGCTCGCCGCCCTCGAGACGCTGGCCGGCGGACGCTGCTTTGCGGCTTCGAGCAGCGAATGAATCGCGTCCACGAGCACGTGCAGGTCGCCGTGCCAGTCGATGGTCACGCTCTGCTGCGTGGCGAGGTTCTTGAACTGGGCCGTGCCGGCGGCAAACTCGTCGCTTCCGATCACGACGGCGGCGGGAAAGCCCCGCTTGGCCGCAAGCTTCAGTTGCTGGCCCACCTTCTTCGCCTCCGGAAAGAACTCCACGGCCATGCCCGCCGCGCGAAGGGCCGCCGCGATCCGCAGGTAGTCGCCGAGGTGTCGTTCGTCGAAGTGCACGAGGAACACCTCGGCCGGCGTTTCCACCGTGGCGACCCCGTGGAGTTCTTCGAGGCCCGCGAGCAGCCGGTCGATGCCCAGCGAGGCGCCGACGCCGGGGAGCGGCTGCTTCGTGTAGAGTCCGGCGAGGTTGTCGTACCGGCCGCCCGAGCAAATGCTGCCGAGCGTGGGCAGGTCGTCGAGAAAGCTCTCGAGCACGATGCCGGTGTAGTAGTCGAGCCCGCGGGCAATGGAGGGATCGACGGCGATCCGCCCGTCGGCCACGCCCGCATCCCGCCCGCCGGCGACGATCGCGGCGAGCGCTGCCACGCCGGCCCGGCCTGGCTCGGAGTCACCCACGAGGCCACCGAGCCGCGCGAGCACGTCGCCGGCCGTGCCCCGGAGGCCCGCCATCTCCAGCAGCGCCGCCACCGCCTCCGCCGTCACCCCGTGGCCCGCGAGTTCGGCGGCCACCGCCTCGGGCGTGGCCTTGCCGAGTTTGTCGAGGCTCCGCAACACCGTCGTCGCCTTGTCGGCGAGTCCCAGCCGGCCGAGGATCCCGGCCAGCACCCGCCGATCGTTGATCCGGATGGTGAACCGCTCGACGCCGATCGCGGCCAGGAGGTCGTGCACGACGAGCACCATTTCCAGGTCGGCCACGGGGCTGGTCGTGCCGATCGTGTCGAAGTCGCACTGCATGAACTCGCGGTAGCGGCCCCGCTGCGTGTTCTCCCCCCGCCAGACGGCTGCCAGGTGATACCGCTTGAATGGCAGCCCCAGTTCGTGCACGTGCTGGGCGGCGAACCGGGCGAAGGGCACGGTGAGGTCGAACCGCATGCCGACGTCGCGGCCACCGTGATCCTTGAAGCGGTAGAGCTGCTTGTCGGTCTCCTCGCTTCCCTTGCCCGTGAGGATCTCGAGGTATTCCAGCGCCGGCGTATCGATCGGCGCGAAGCCGTACGACCGGTAGACCCGCCGCGCGACGTCGAGAATCCGTTCCCGCACGAGCGCCTGCGCGGGCAGGTGATCGCGAAATCCCTTGAGCGTGCGGGGCTCGATCATGAAACGATCGGCAGCAGGGAGGGCTTCGGGCCGCGGATCGACTGTCCGCGGTTCTTCTTTTTCCGGCCGTCGCCGACGTGCAGGCCGCCCAGGCCGAGGACCGCGTCCACGTATTCCTCGACCTGCTCGCAGGTCTCGAAGTACTGGTCGTAGACCCAGTCGTCCTCGTACTCGCAGTCCTTCGTCGTGTACTCGCGGCAGATCTGGGGCCGCGTCTCGTAGATCCCGCAGCGGTGGTCTTCTCCGAGGTGCTTGCAGACGGTGTGCACGCACACGTACCAGTCGCCTTCCTCGGTGAACACGGTGGCGTGCTCGTGGAGCAGGAACCAGCGGATGTACTCGAACTCCTCGCGGGTGGTCGGCGTCTCGAGCGGCAGGGCGAAGTAGCGGCAGCACTTGGCCGTGCAGTATTCGCAGAGCACCTTGTCTTTCGGCACGTCGCCGCGGCTGGGCTTGGCGGCGAACTGCGGGAGCGGAATGTCGATGGCCAGCATGGCGATCCTCCAGAGAGTGGGTCGCTACTATACCGTTTCCCGGCTCGAT
>CAJBSQ010000006.1 GCA_903958265.1 uncultured Planctomycetaceae bacterium | reverse complement strand
GTCGGTTGCGGGGCCGCGTGCCCATGGCGGTGGTCACGGGCGGCTTCCACGCCGTGTGCTGCCAGATCCTCGACCACATCGGCCTCGCCGGAGCCTTCGACACGATCGTGGCCAGCGAAGACACCGACCGCCACAAGCCCGATCCCGATCCCTTCCTGGAGGCGGCCCGCCGGCTCGGGGTGAATCCTGAGCGGTGTGTGGTGTGGGAAGACAGCGACCTCGGCCTCGAAGCGGCACGGCGCGGCGGCATGGCGTGGATCGACGTGCGGGCCTTTCATCTCCCGGCACGGGTGGGCGAGGGATGAGGCCGACGGTCACCCTCGACGACATCCGCGCCGCGCGGACCCGGATCGCAGGCCGCGTGCTGCGGTCTCCCTGCCCGCGGAGCATCCCACTTTCGGAGGCGACCGGGGCCGACGTCTTCTGCAAACTCGATCTCCTTCAGCGGACGGGCAGCTTCAAGGAGCGCGGGGCGTGCAACGCGCTGATGATGCTCGACGACGTGGCGAAGTCGCGGGGCGTCGTGGCCGCGTCGGCCGGCAACCATGCCCTGGGCCTTGCCTACCACGGCAAACTCCTCGGCATCCCCGTGACGGTGGTGATGCCCCGATTTGCACCCCTGGTGAAGGTGGCGACGTGCCGGCGGCTCGGGGCCCGGGTGATCCTCGAGGGGGAGACCTTCGACGATGCCCGTCGGGTGGCCGCTGAGATCGCCGATCGCGACGGCCTCGATCGGATCCACGGCTTCGATGACCCGCGGGTGATCGCGGGGCAGGGGACGATGGCGCTGGAGATTCTGGAAGACGTGCCCGACGCCGCCGCGATCGTGGTTCCGACCGGTGGGGCCGGGCTGCTGGCGGGCGTGGCGGTCGCCGCCAAGGCCCTGCGGCCCGACATTCGCATCGTGGCGGTGGAGACGGCCGCCGCGCCGAGTTTCAGCGCGTCGCTCGCCGCCGGTCGACCGACCCAGGTACCGATCCACCCGACGCTCGCGGACGGCCTGGCGGTGGGCCGCGTGGGCGAGTTGTCGTTTTCGCTGGCGGCCCCGCTGGTCGACCAGGTCGTGACCGTTGATGAGGCGGAGCTCTCGCTCGCCGTGCTGCGGCTGCTCGAACTGGAAAAGACCGTGGTCGAAGGGGCCGCCGCCTCGGCGCTCGCCGCCCTGCTCGGGAACCACTGCCCGGAACTCGCCGGCCGCGGCACCGTGCTCCTGCTCTGTGGCGGGAACATCGATCTCACGATCCTCGACCGGGTCATCGACCACGGGCTGGTGGTCGATGGCCGCCGCTGGCGGTTTACCGCCCGAATCAGCGACCGCCCGGGTGGGATCGCGAGGCTCACGGCCGCCATCGCCGCCGGCGGGGCGAGCGTGCGCGAGATCGTGCATGACCGGACCTTCTCGGGCGCTGACGTCTTCTCGACGGGCGTGGAGGTGACGGTGGAGACAGCTGGCCACGACCACGTGGCGACGCTGGCCCGCGCGCTTGAGGCTGATGGGTTCGCGGTGACGTCCGCCACGTCGTAGCCGC
>CAJBSQ010000005.1 GCA_903958265.1 uncultured Planctomycetaceae bacterium | reverse complement strand
CCGATACGCTAGAGTTCTTCTCGTTCACGTATCGCGTCGTCTATCTCAGAGAGCGGGTAGGCGAAGGGGGTCGGCGAACGCTCGCGGAGCCTTGGGCGTATCCTCGCCCGGCGACGCGACTTTTGCCGCCCCCGAGCCGGCGAACCACGTACGTCGGATGCGCTCTAGACACCTCCATACTCTGAAGGCTGCCATGCCGTTTCATACCAAGCCCGCCGCGCTCGCCCTCGCGCTGATCGCTGGCGGGATGTCCGCGGTCGGGGAGGATTCCGTGCGCACACCGATGATGATCCCCGAGGCGAAACTCCCCCAAGGGTTTCCGGCCCCTGGCCCCGTGGGCGAGGTGATCACCAAGACCTACCCTGCCCACCGGCTCGCCCGGGTCCGGTCATCCGCAGGCAACGACGGCTCCTTCATGAAACTCTTTCGCCACATCGAGCGAAACGACATCAAGATGACGGCGCCGGTGGAGATGGTGCTGGACGAGCCTGGCGACCGGGCACAGCCCGCGGCCACCGAGTCGATGGCGTTTCTCTATGGCACCCCCGACACGGGCTCGGTCGGCCCTGATCCGGCCGACCCGAACGTGGTCGTGGAGGACGTGCCGGAGACCACCGTCGTCTCCCTCGGCGTCCGAGGGTCTTACCGCGAGGAGCGGTTCGGGGGTTTCGTCGACAAGCTCCGCGAGTGGCTCGCCGCCCACCCCGAGTGGGTCGCCGCCGGACCGCCCCGAACACTCGCCTACAACAGCCCGTTCGTACCCGGTGTTCTCAAATACGCCGAGGTCCAGATCCCGGTCGCGGCGGCCCCGAAGCCGGCTCCGAACCCCACCCCCTGACGGCCCGCGGGCCCCTGCCGCCGGCCGGCCGCAAGGTCGCCCCCTTCTTCCCCAACTGTCACGATCGCGGTTGGCTGCATTTCCTGCACAACTCCTGCCGATTTCCCTGGGGTGAACCATCTTCCCCCAAGCCCCGTAGTATTGGCTGCGGCCGATCACTCCCCGGCCGGTTTCCCACCGCCCCACCGGGGCAAGGAACGGCACTCATGGCACGTAAAGACGCTCTTGTGAACCTGCGGGTGATCCTCGTGAAGAGGCGTGATGCGCTCCGCAGCGCGCTGGCTGGTGACCTCTCGTTGCTCAAGGAGCTCCGCAGCGAATCGCCGGGCGATGTCATCGACGCCGCCTACGATTCGGCTCAGGACGAGATCAGCTCGCAACTGGCGGAGGTGGAGAGCCGGGAACTCGCCAACATCGAGAATGCGCTGGAACGGATGAAGATCGGCAAATACGGCCAGTGCGAGGTCTGCAACGGCCGGATTCCGATGGCCCGTCTCAACGCGCTTCCGTACGCGACGATGTGCATCGACTGCCAGCGGGAGCTGGAGCGGTCGGGCTTCGGAGGCGGGTCCGGGGTCGGCTTTCATGACGAGGAAGCTGGCGAGGAGACGGTCAGCGGCGAATTGGAACTCTGAAACCCGCCCGGGATATGCTGAAGCCTCCGGGCCTCTCACTTCCTGCGAGTGTTTCATGTTCCGTCGTTTTTCCGCGCTGGTCCGTCTCGTCCCGCCCCTGCTCCTCGCCGTCGCGACGGTCGCTGCACGGGCCGACGAGCCGCCGCTGACACGGGTGGAACCCACCGTCAGTCGGCAGAGCGATCGGATCGACCCGATGCGCACCGAACGGCTCTCGGCGGGAGAGCGGGAGCGGCTCTACGAGCAGGCCGCCCGCGACGCAGACCTGCTCGAGGCTCAGGGGCGGCAGCTCCGCCGCCTCACCGACCTCCTCCGGCCCGCGGTGGTGCACATCGACGCCACCAAGCCGATGGCCCGGCCCCGCTCCGGCAAGACCACCGAAGACGAGGCGGGGTCTGGGGTGATCGCCCAGATCTCAGGCGTGACGGCCGTGATCACCAATCGGCACGTCGTCAACCGCTCGGCTCTCGAAGACATCGCGATCCGGCTCGACGACGGCCGCGAGCTGAATCCCAAGCGGCTCTGGTCCGACGCGGGCACCGACATCGCGGTCATGGAGGTCGACGCCGAGGAGTTGCAACCGGCTCGGCTCGCCGACGGCGACACCGTGCGAATCGGCGACACCGTGCTCGCGATCGGCAGCCCGTTCGGCCTGTCGCATTCGGTGACGCTCGGCATCGTCTCGGCGAAAGGTCGCCGCGACCTCGATCTGGGCGATGGCAACGTCAAGTTTCAGGACTTCATCCAGACCGATGCCGCGATCAATCCTGGCAACAGCGGGGGGCCGCTGGTGAACCTCCGCGGCGAGGTCGTGGGGCTCAACACGGCGATCGCCAGCAACTCCGGCGGCAGTGAGGGAATCGGCTTCGCGATCCCGATCCCGATGGTGATGTTCGTGGCCCGGCAGCTCGTGGAGCACGGCTCGGTGCCCCGGGCCTACCTCGGCGTGGCGCTCGACAAACAGTTCGACCGCAAGGAGGCCGACCGGCTCGGCATGGTGCGGCCCGTCGGCACGCGGGTGGAAGCCGTCACTAGGGGAGCGCCGGCTGATCTGGCCGGAATCCGCCCGGACGACGTGATCCTCGAGTTCGACGGACGGCCCGTGGAGGACGACGACCACCTGATGAGCATGGTGGGCATGACACCGCTCGACAGCATGGTGCAGCTGGTGCTGTTTCGCGACCGGGAGCGGATGACCGTGCGGATGAAGGTCGCGAGCCGCCGGGATTTCGAATAACGGCGGCTGGTCCAGCGGCAGGGAGCTGCCGTCCGACCTGGCGCAGGGCCCACGATCTCCCCTGCCTCACGGCGCGGGGCTGTTCCGGAGAGAGCCCCGGCACGAGTCCCGGTGCGATCAGGTCGCGTCGGCAGCGGCGGCAAAGCCGCGGAGGATGCAGTCGGTCACCGCTGCCGCATCGCAGCCGACGAGCAGATCGATGCTCGGCCTGACCTGGCGGTTCTGCCGGCGATCGACGACGAGCATGCCGGCCGTCAGTTCGCCCGAGGTCTCGACATCGGCCGCGACGGTCGTGCGATCGAAGAGTTCCGGGTTTGTCGCAGCGACCAGGGCGACGGCGTCATGGAGCCAGATGCCTTCGCTGCCGAGGATTTGCCGGTGCGCGCGAAAGGCATGGGGCAGCATCTGCCGCAGCAGTTTGCCCGCGCGGGAAAACTCCCGTGGCAGCTGGTCGAGTAGTTCGAAGCCCAGCAGCACCTGCGACGATGTCTCCAGGGGCACGATCGTCTTCGTAAGCGGCTCACGGATCACGGTTCGGGCCGCGGCCGGGTCGCAGAAGAAGTTGAAGTCGGCCACTGGCGAGGCGTTGCCGGTGGCCTGGGCCGTGCCGCCCGAGATCACGATGTCGCCGACGAGTTCGACGATCGACGGATCCCGATTGAACACGCGAGCGATGTTGGTCAGAGGGCCAAGAGCGATGATCGTGATCTCGCGGGGATGCGCCTTGAGGCACTCCCAGATGACCTTCTCGGAATGGTGTCCGCCGTGCAGCGGCACGCGAGGCAGTTCGGCACCACCGAGGCCGTCAGCGCCGTGGATGCTGTAGGGCTTCTCGACGGGTGCCACGTCGGTCGCCGCAATCCCGAATCTCGGCCGCCGCGGGGGATCGAGGAAGGAAACCACCGACTGGACGTTGGCCGTGGCCTGATCCGCCGCCACGCTGCCCCCCACCGCGGTCACGGCCACCACCTCGAGCCTCGGGTCGAACAGGGCCATCGCGAGCGCTGCGGCGTCATCGATGCCCGGATCGCAGTCGATGATCACTTTGCGGGGCGTGGGGGCGGGCACTGCAGGCTGGCTCCTGGGTGGTCGTGGGGTACTCTGACAACACGGCCGGAGAAGATCCTGCCAACGCCTATCGTATCCAAAACCGTTTCCTCCGGCACGACTCGCCCCTTCCAGGCTCGCTCCCCATGACACCGGCAGATGCCGCTTCCGTCGCTCCGACTCCCCTCGATCTCCCGGCATGGACGGCCCGGCTCCGCGCCGGAGAAGGTTCGACGCAGGACGACGTCCGCAACCTCGTCGAAGCGGTGCTGGCCGGTGGCGTGAATCTCGACACGTTCGGCGATTGGCTCGTGGCACTCGCCGAACGGGGGGAGTCGGCGGCGGACATCGCCGGCGTCGCCGCGGCCCTCCGGCTGCGAATGCTGCCGGTGCCGTGGCCCGGCGGAGTCGTGGCCGACACCTGCGGTACCGGGGGCGACGGTTCGGGCTCCTTCAACATTTCGACCGCGGCGGGCATCGTCGTCGCCGCCGCAGGGCAGCCGGTGGCCAAGCACGGCAACCGCGCCGTCTCCAGCCGCACGGGCTCCGCCGACGTGCTCGAACGGCTCGGCGTGAAGGTCGACGCGTCGCCAGGGGTGAGCGGGCGGTGCCTCGCGGAACTCGGGCTCTGCTTCTGCCTGGCGCCGGTCCACCATCCCGCGATGGCGCAGGTCGGCCCGCTGCGGCGATCGCTCGGCCGGCCGACCGTCTTCAACCTCGTCGGCCCGCTCTGCAATCCGGCCGGCGCCGGCGTGCAGGTGATCGGCGTGGGCCGGCCCACCGCCCGGGAGCCGCTGGCCGAGGCCGCGCGGCGGCTTGGTGCAGCGCGGGCCGTGGTCGTGTCGGGCCACGTGGGCGACGACGACTCGATGGCCTTCGACGAGGTGAGCCTCTTTGGTCCGACCGACGTGATTGACGTAACGCCGACGGCGGTCACCCGCATACGGTGGACGCCTGAGGACTTCGGCCTCGCGACGCTGCCCGCGGCGGCACTGGCCGATCTCGAGGTCGCAGACTCCGAGGAGAGTGCGGCGGCCATCCGCCATGTGCTCGGCGGCGGCCGTGGACCGCAACGAGACGTGGTCGTTTTGAACGCGGCCGCCGTCCTCTGGGCAGCGGGCCGGGCGGCCGACAAGCCCGCCGCCCGGGCGCTCGCCGAGCGGGCAATCGACTCGGCCGCGGCCGCCACGCTGCTCGAACGATTCGCCACGATGTCGCATGAGCCGGCCCAATGAGCCGGATTGACCGGCCGAGGAGCAGATCGGAAGAGCGTCGTGTAGGGAAAGAGTG
>CAJBSQ010000004.1 GCA_903958265.1 uncultured Planctomycetaceae bacterium | reverse complement strand
GGGCAGGCCGGCCCACGAGCACGACTCGACGTGCAGGGTGACCTCCCTCGCAGGGCCCGCGTCGGGCTGTTCGCCGTCGACTGCGATCTCGGCCTCATGCAGCCCGAGGTGCCGCCAGCCTGCGGGTGTCTCGCGAAAAAACCGCAGCGGTGCGGCAGCACAGGAGATCGTCAGCCGGCGGGTAGCCCGCGGCACCGTGATCCGCAGCGGCACCAGGTCGGCCGCGTCAGCGGGGCCGTTGACCCGCTCGTCGTCGGCGTCGGGTCGGCCGTCCCGGTCATCATCATCGCGGTTGGCCATCACGAGCGCCGCGCCGCCAGCCTCCACCGCGGCCATGTCGGCGCGTGTCAACAGGCCATCCCGGTCGGCATCGCAGACCACGGCGAGTGCGCCGCCGGCTCGCTCGCCAGCCTCCGCCAGCACCATGCGGGCGACGCCCCCGCACCACACCCCCACGAGGGCGACAAAGACCCAGCGGAATGTCGGCTTTGCGTGTCGCATGCTCATGGTTTTATCATCGCGGCCATGATCGAGTCACCCTCCCTGTTTGCCGCGGTCCTCCTGCTGGTGGCGGGCTTGTTCCCGGCGCTGGCGGCCCGCGTGCCTTTACGGCTCTTCGAGGTGGTGCCGCCGATCGTGCTCTCCTACGTGGTTGCCACCGCCCTTGCGGTCGCCGGCTGCTGGCGGGCGTCGCCGGAGATCGTCGCCGTGCAGGACATGACGCTCACCTCGTTGATGCCGCCGCTGGTCTTTGCGCTGGTGGTGCGGTGCGACCTGCGAGCGGTGGCCGCGCTCGGCCCACGGGTGCTCGTCGCCTTCGCCTGCGCGACAGCATCGATCCTGGGCGGCATCGTGATCGCCTGGGCCGTCTGGCGGCCGTGGCTGCCGGCCGAGGCCTGGAGGGGGCTGGCATCGGTCGGCGCGGGCTGGGTGGGAGGCACGGCGAACCTCGTCGCCGTCAGCGATGCCGTCGATGCGTCGCCCGAACTGGTGTCGATGGCGTTGATCACCGACACGGTCTGCTACACGATCTGGGTGCTCACGCTCTTCGGCACCGTGCCGCTCGCCAGCCGCTTCAACGCCTGGATGGGTGCTGCTGCCATCGGCCCCACGGCCGCGACCGACGACGACGCGGTTGTCGCCAGCGCACCCACGGCGCCTGGCGACGTGCTGCTCTGGCTAGCCCTGGGACTTCTCGCCGGGGCGGGAGCACAGGCGATGGCAGCGCATCTGCCCACCGGCGGCGTCTTGTCGGCGAAGTCGTGGACGCTCCTGCTGGTCACGCTCGCCGGCATCCTCGCCGCACTGACGCCGCTCCGCCGGCTCCCCGGAGCCGATGCGGTCGCCGCGGCGCTGCTGGCCGTCGTGGTGGTGACGATGGCCTCGCAGGGGAGCTTCGCGGGAATGGCCCAGGCGCCGGTCTTCATCCTCGCGGGCCTGACCGCCCTGGCCGTCCACGCGCTGGCGATGGTGCTCGCCGCCCGGGTATTCCGGCTCGACCTTGCCCTCTGTGGCATCGCCTCGCTGGCCAACGTCGGGGGCGTTGGTTCGGCGCCGCTGCTGGCCGCCGCGCACGCGCCGGCACTGGCGCCCCTGGGCGTGCTGCTGGCCCTGCTCGGCTACGTGGTCGGCACGGCGGCCGGCCTGGCCCTGGCTCGGGTGCTCGTTGCCATCGGCCTCGGGGGAGCCTGATGGCGGTCTGACCGCCGAACGGCTCCTCGCACTGCCCCCTCATCCCCCTGAAATGCCCGTCGTCTCCCCGGCCGGCGGCGAACCTGTGGCTTCGTTGGTATGGTGGGGCGTTCACGCCGTTGGCACACGGGTCGAGGCGATCATGCCCGCACGATCCAGGCCCCGGCCTCCGAGGGAAGCACCATGAAAATCACCGGTTTTCGGTTTGGAAGGCTGCGGGTGCCGCTAAAGACCCCGTTCAAGACGACCACCCGCACCGTCGACACGACCGATGACCTCGTGGTGATGATCGATACCGACGACGGCCACGTGGGCTACGGCAGCGCCGCCGCCACGGCCCTCGTCACCGGCGACACGCACGGCGGCAGTCTCGACGCAGTGCGGCACTATCTCGCCCCCGGGCTCGTCGGCGAGGAGGTCGAAAACTTCAACGTGCTCACGGGTCGCGTGCAGGCGGCCCTGGAGCGAAATACCAGCGCCAAGGCGGCGGTCGACATCGCCCTGCACGATCTGTTTGGCCAGCGATACG
>CAJBSQ010000003.1 GCA_903958265.1 uncultured Planctomycetaceae bacterium | reverse complement strand
GCCGCAGCGGCGCCCTCGCCAACAAAAGCCTCGAGGCTGGCATCGATGGCGAACGGCCGGCTCAAGCGGAGCGTGGCGGCCGGAATCTCCGCGCCATAAGCGGCGACCTGATCCCTGAGCATCCGGGCGATGTCAGCCGTCGGCTCACCTCCCGCGAGTTCTCCGGCGGGGATGAGGCCGTCCGTCGTCGCTGATCGCCACGCCGCGGTGATCACATGGCTCCAGTTCGTCGAGTCGTGGCCGATGACCACGTCCGCGGCGGGCCGGCGGCGCGTGCGGATACTGTCAAAAAAGTCGGTGTAGTGCTCCGCACCGCCGGTCGTCCCCTTGAACTCGCGGATCACCTTGCCCGCGGGATCGAGCGCCACGCCGCCCCCGCGGCGGCCATGGTACGAGCCCCCGGCGGCGTTCACGATGTAGCCGCTCTGCGTGTCCTGATACTGCAACGCCGCCTTCGACCCGGGCCGATCCGGCAGGTTGCTCAGCGCAAAGACAACCGGCACACCCCCGGCCTCGAGCAAGGCGAACATCAGGTTTGGCGTCTGCCCGGCGTCGTTCCAGGCGACACGACCGCCGCCGCAGACGACAGACGACGGCAGCGACACGCTGTCTCGAAAGGCGACATTGCGAACATCGTCGAGCACGTGCACGCCCCAGTTCGCGCATTCACCGTTGCCGGTGTTCCAGTCCCAGTGCCAGTCGTAGTTGACCTTCGAACGCTCCATCGGCAGGTCGGCGGCGGGCCCGAGCCAGAGGTCGTACTCCAGCGTCTTCGGCATCTCCAGGGGCGTCTCCCGCTTGCCGATCCCCTCACGGACGCCGAACCGCATCACGGCCACCGACTCGATCGGCCCGAGCGCCTTCTCGTCGTGCAGAAACCCGCGGATGTCCTGCTGCACCGGGTCGCTGCGCTGCTGCGTGCCCACCTGCACCACTCGATCATACTTTCGGGCGGCGTTGATCAGTTGCCGTCCTTCCCAGAGCGTGTACGAGAGCGGCTTCTCCACGTAGACATCCTTGCCCGCCTGGCAGGCCCACACCGCGGCCAGGCAATGCCAGTGGTTGCACGTGGAGATCACGACGGCGTCGACGTCGGCCTGGTCGAGCAGGGTCCGCAGATCGGCGGAGAAGGTCGCCTTCGGGGCCTTGCGGCGGGCGGCGTCGAGAAACGTAGCCTCCGGATCGCAGAGCGCGACCACCTCGCAGTCATTCCGCTTCAGGAGGGCGACGAGGTGCTGGCCACCTCTCCATCCGAGGCCGATGAGGCCCAGTCGAATCTTCTCGTTGGAGCTGGTCGGAGCCGCCGGCAGCCGAGCCATAGACGGCAGCCCGAGGGCGGCACCTGCCGCCGTGGCGCGGAGAAATGCCCGTCGGTTCCAGATCGCATCAGGGCTGTGCTTTGTCATGTCGATCTCCTTGATCTCGAGTCACGTCGCATCGATCGCCACCACTCGCAGCCCTGCCTCCGGCCAACCGCTCGTTCACTCAGCCGCGGAGGACGGCGGCCACACGGCGACCGCATTCTGCCACGACCGCATCGACCACCCGACCTGCCTCCTCGCCTGACAGCGTGCCCGAACCGCTGCGGAGCGTGAGCGCGACGACGAAGCTCTTCCGCCCTGCCCCGAGGCGATCGGCATCCTGCCACACCTGCACCAGCCGGCAGGTTTCGAGCAGGTCGCCGGCAGTCAGCCGAATCGCATCCTCGACGTCGCCCCAGGCGACCGCCTCATCGACGACGAGGTTCACGTCGCGCTGCACCGCAGGGAAATCGCTCGGCTTCACGAGCGACAGCTCGGTAGCGATGGCAAACTCGAGCCGGTCGAGTCGCAACTCGGCGGCGACCACCGGCCCGGCGAGGCCGAAGCGGTCGATGGCAGCCGCCGACACCTCACCCATCACCGCCACCCGCTCGGCAGGCCGGCCGGCCTGCTCGAGCATCACCTCGGCGGCACGGCCGCGGACGAAGGGCTCGAGGTCGAGCGGCCGGTAGCGGAGCCGGAGCCCCGCGCCGGCAGATCCACCGGCATCGCCAGACACGCCCAGGCCGGCGAACACCGCCTCGGCCACACCTTTGATGCTCGCGAAGTCGCCGCCGACAACGACCGTGAGCAGCAGCGGTTCCGCCACGGGGCTCGCCGGCGCCGACTGCGACCCGGGCCGGGCGATGTAGGCCCGGGCGATTTCGAAGAGGTCCGCATCGGCGACACCCACCGCCACATTGCCGCCGCGGGCTTCGAGCAGGCTCGGCAGCAGGCTGCGGCGGAGCCGGTCAGCACCGCGGACGAGCGGCGGCGAGATCGTGAGCGGCTCCGTCTCGCCCCACGGGCTCGGCATGGCGGCCAACGATTCGGTGACCACGCTGCGGGTCATCGCCTCGCAGAGCCCGGCCCCGACGAGCACCTCGCCGGCCCGCCGCACCGTCCGCTCACGGGAGGAGAGTTCGCTCGACCGGGCCGGGATCGTGGCATCCTCGGGCACGCGGCCGTAGCCCTCGATCCGAGCGATCTCTTCCACTAGGTCGATCTCCCGCCAGCAATCCCGCCGCCACGTGGGGGCCCGCCAGCGGTGGTCGTGCGGCGCCTTTCCGGGCTCCTCGACGAATCCCAACGCGGTGAGGATCTGCCTCTGCCGGGCGTCGGCTACGTCGATCCCGAGGATCTCGCCCACCCGCTCGGCCGCCAGTGGGATCATCGCCGGCGCGCAGGCCAGTTCGCCGGCCACCGAGCGGCCGTGCTCCAGCGTCCCTCCGGCGATCTCCAGGATCAGCGCGGCGGCGCGGCGGCTCGACCACTCGACCATCGCCGGATCCGGGCCGCGTTCGAAGCGATACGACGAACCGCTCGCCAGCACCAGGCCGCGGGCGGCCGCCCGCACCGGCAGCGGGGCGAACTGGGCCGACTCCAGCAGCACGTCGGTCGTGGCCACCGTGATCTCGGTCTCGGCGCCCCCCATCACGCCCGCGAGCGCCACTGGCCCCTCGGCATCGGCGATCACGCACATCCGCTCGGTGAGCGCGTACGTCTTGTGATTGATGGCGGTGAACGCCTCTCCATCGACGGCCCGCCGCACCACGATCCGCCCGCCACGGATCTTCGCCAGATCGAAGGCGTGGAGCGGCTGACCGCTCTCGAGCATCACGTAGTTGGTGACGTCGACGACGTTGTTCACGCTCGCGATCCCGACCGTCGCCAGGCGGTCGACGAGCCAGTGCGGACTCGGCCCCACTCGCACGCCGCGAATCACCCGCGCGACGTAGCAGGGGCAGATCTCGGGGGAGTGGATCTCCACGGCGATGCTTCGGGCGGCATCCCCACCGGCCTCGAGCGGCCGCGGGTCGGGCACGTGGAGCGGCCTGCCAAACAACACGGCCGCCTCGCGGGCCACCCCGACATGACCGAGACAGTCAGGACGATTGCTCGTCACCTCGATCTCGACCGCCGTGTCGTCACCCACGCTCGTCGTCGACTCGTGGTTGAGCCCCGACATCAGGAGCCGCTCGACGAGATCATCGACCGTCCCAGGCAACTGCACGTAATCGGCCAGCCAGTTCGTGGAGATGATCATGCGTCAGAACTGCCTCAAAAACCGGACGTCATTGCGGTAGAAATCCCGGATGTCGTCGACGCCATACCGACGGGCGGCGATCCGCTCGACGCCCAACCCAAAGGCGAATCCGGAGACGGTGTCGGGGTCGTAGCCGACCGCCTCGAGCACCGCCGGGTCGACCATGCCGGCGCCCCCCATTTCGACCCAGCGGCCGCCCCACTCCATGTCGACCTCGACGCTCGGCTCGGTGAACGGGAAAAAGGAGGGGCGAAACCGGACGTGGACGTCTCCTCCGAGGAAACTCGATGCGAACAGCCGCAGCACGCTCTTGAGGTGGGCCATGGTGATGCCCGGCTCCACGAGCAGCCCTTCGACCTGATGAAACATCGGATAGTGCGTGGCATCCGCCGTATCGGGGCGGTAGACGCGGCCGAGCGACACGATCCGCAGCGGCGGATCGCGATTCTCCATCACGCGGATCTGCACGGTGCTGGTCTGCGATCGCAGGAGCAGCGGATCGGCCCCGCGGGCCACGGCGAGATAGAAGTTGTCGAGTGGATCACGGGCCGGATGCTCGGCCGGGATGGCCAGGGCCTCGAAGTTGTGCCACTGGTCTTCGACCTCGGGGCCATCAACGCTCTCGAAGCCCAGCCGCCCCATGATCTCCTGCACGCGGCGAATCGTCCGCGTGAGAGGATGCAGGTGCCCGAGCCGCACTGGCGATCCCGGGAGCGTCACGTCGATCGCCGACTCGCTCTGCAATCCGCTCGAGGAGAGCACCCGGTTCCGGGCCGCCTCGAAGGAGGCGGTGATCGCGTTCTTCGCCTCGTTGAACTGCTTGCCGCCAGCCGGCTTGTCGGCTCCCGCGAGCCCTCCGAGCGACTTTTGGATCGCTTTGAGGCGACCGCTGCGGGCTCCCAGAAACTCGACCCGAGCCACTTCGATCGCTGTGTCGTCGGTGGCAGCCGAGAGCGCCGATTCCGCATCGGCACGCAGCCGTTCCAGTTCGGCGCGGAACGAGTCGAGCGGAACGGCTGTCACGATGTCACGCGACCGCGGCTGGCTCAGGCAGCCCGAGCGCCTTGCAGACAGCGGCAGCCACCGTGTCGAAACCAGTGGGGTCGAGCACGGCCATTTCGGCAAGCGTGCGGCGATCGAGTTCGCAGCCGATCTTGCCGAGGCCCGCGATCAGTTGGCTGTACCGGAAGCCCCGCTGGCGGCAGGCGGCGTTGAGCCGGACGATCCACAGCCTTCGGAAGTCTCGCTTCTTCCGCCGCCGGTCGCGACGGGCGTAGACGCCGGCGCGGATGAGCGACTCCTTGGCGGTGCGGAGCAGGCGGCGACGTCCGCCGACAAAGCCCTTCACCCGCTTGAAGAGACGCTTCTTGGCACGCAGACGCGGAACAACGCTTTTGGTACGCATGGCTCGAAACCTTGGTCGGCTGGGGGCCCGGAGGCCCAGATCTGAAGAACTCTAAAATCTGCCGTGAATCGCCGCAATTGCAAGGGCGCTGGGGTATTTCGGCATTTTTTCACCGCGGGACCACAGGGCTGGGCTCTTGCCGCTCGCAGGACCTGCCCGATCAGCCCGCTTCGGAGCCCCCTCGGCGCGGGCAGGACGGCGCTATCGGGTTATCAGCTTAAGAGCGGCGTTCCCAGCTGAAGAGTGGCGCTACCGGCTGCGGGACGGCATGAGTTGCCTCGCGGGAGGATTTCGCTTGTGCCCCACTCGGCAGGTTTAGGCTCGCACGGGCGAAATCCTCAACGCTCGTCATCCTCACGCCGATCCCTCCGCCTCCCCGATTTCACCACAGCGAGGTGCCGTCGTGATGCTCGGCGAGCAAGGAGGCCTGCCCATGGGTCTCCGCGGGCCATGAGAGCCATGAGGGCCACGAGAGCCTGCATGGGCCATGCGGGCCGTGCAGGCTTGCACTCAGTAGCTGTACTTGCCGAGGGCGTCGTGGATCCGGTGCACGTCCGACTCCGCCAACACGCCCGTGCCGCGAAGCTTCCGCTTCCGCTTCGCCGTCAGGCGGACCTGGAGATGGCTCGTGCCGGCGCGGCGATGCTTCACCTTGCCGGTGGCGGTGATCCGGACACGCTTCTTGACGCCCTTGTGGGTCTTCTGCTTCGGCATGACAACTCTCCTCGTTCGGGAAACGTGTGCGGGTACTGGTGCGGTGGGTGTGGAATGCGGGGCGTGATTACCGTGATTACCGTGATTACTTGGG
>CAJBSQ010000002.1 GCA_903958265.1 uncultured Planctomycetaceae bacterium | reverse complement strand
GTTGGTGGAAACGGGGGTAATGGCGGAGATGCAACCGCCACCGGCACCCTCGCGGAGGCTGTGGGTGGCGATGGCGGCAACGCCGGTCCGACGGGAGCCACGGGCGGCTCGGGAGGCACGGGCACCGCTTCCGGCGCCGGCTCGAGCAGCACCAACGGCAACGCCGGCGCCAACAACTGAGCGGCATCAGCGATACCAGGAAGCCCAATCGCGTGAGCGATGGGGGCGAACCGCAACGGATACCGCGGGCAGGTGAAAGCGGAGGCGGTTCGAGCGGTTCGCCGAGGTGGGTCAGAATCTGACTTCACGCGGGCGAAGCCATCCTGGCCTTCTCCCGCTTGCGAACCTCCGGTTCGAAGTGAGCCGGCTCGCACGATTGTGGCCCTCGCCTCCAAGCGGCCGGCGGCGCGACCATAATGAGGGCATGCCCTGCCGCATCGAGCCCACTTCCCGCGTTGCCGCCCCCGTTACCGCCCCGCTGCCCGCGGGCTTGGAGTGGATTGCCGCCGACCTCGAGCGGCTGGCCGCAGACGGCCTGGAGCGACCGCACCGGATCCGAGACGGCCGGCAGGGGGCGGCGATCGAACTTGATGGCCGGCGGCTCGTCAACCTCGGCTCCAACGATTATCTCGGCTACGCCGGCGACGTCCGCCTGACGAAGGCCGCGTCGAAGGCTGCCTGCGCGGAGGGTTTCGGCGCCGGGGCCAGCCCGCTGGTGAGCGGCCATTCGCGGTCCCACGAGCGGCTCGAGCGGGCGATCGCCGACCTGCTCGACGTGCCGGAGGCGATCAGCTTCGCCAGCGGCTTCGCCGCCAACTCCGCCACGATCGCCGCCCTCGTCGGCCCGGGCGACGTGATCGCCAGCGATGAACGCAACCATGCGAGCATCATCGATGGCTGCCGGCTCTCGCGGGCCGACGTGCTGGTCTATCCGCACCGCGACGTGGCGGGAGCCGCCCGCATCCTGGCCGGCGCCCGGGCCGCCCGCCGGCGGCTCGTCGTCACCGACACGCTGTTCTCGATGGATGGCACGATCGCACCCGTCGCCGATCTCTGCGCGGTGGCCCGCCGCCACGAGGCGATGCTCTTCGTCGACGAGGCCCATGCCACGGGCGTCTTCGGCCCGCGCGGCAGCGGCCTGGTGGAGGCGGCGGGCTGTGCCGACGGCATTCACATCCGCACCGGCACGCTCTCCAAGGCGCTGGGCGCCGCTGGTGGCTTCGTGGCCGGGCATGCCGATCTCATCCGCTGGCTGCGGCACCGGGCGCGGGCCTGGATCTTCTCGACAGCCCATCCGCCGGCCGTCGCCGCGGCCGCCACCCGCGGGATCGAGCTGGTCGCCGCGGAACCGCACCGCCGCGTCGAGCTGCTCGCCGCAGCCGCCACCTTTCGGCAGCGGCTCGCCGCCCGAGGCCTTGATCTCGGCGGGGCCGAGGCCCAGATCGTGCCGATCGTGGCCGGAGCCGCCGAGGCGGCCGTCGCCCTCTCCGCGCGACTCGCCGAGGCCGGCTTCTTCGTGCCGGCGATCCGGCCGCCGAGCGTTCCACCCGGCAGGAGCCTCGTCCGCGCGAGTCTCTCGTGGCTCCACACCGATTCCGATCTCACGAGGCTTGCCGATGCGCTCGTCAGCTGCCGACCCTAGCCGCTCCCGCTGGTGCGTCATCGGTGCCGGCCCGTCGGGGCTCGCGGCCCTGAAGCGGCTGCGGGAACAGGGCCTCGACGCCGAGTGCCTCGAACGCGAGGACGGCAGCGGCGGCAACTGGTACTTCGGCGCGGCGACCTCCCGCGTCTTTGCCTCGACGCGGCTGATCAGCTCGAAGTCGCTGACGGCGTTCACCGACTTCCCGATGCCGAGGCACTTTCCCGCCTACCCCGACCACCGGCAGTGCCTCGACTACCTGCGGGCCTACGCGCACGCCTTCGGCCTCGAACCGCACATTCGCTTCGCCACCGCCGTGGAGCGGATCGAGCCGCAGGGAGGGCCGGGCGCAGGCTGGACGGTCCACGTGGCCGAGGGTCCGCCGCGGCGGTATGCGGGCGTGGCGCTCGCCAGCGGCCACAACCATGTGCCTCGGTGGCCCGTGATCCCGGGGCGATTCGCGGGCGACCTGCTGCATGCCGCCCACTACAAGTCGCCGACCCTGCCGGTGGCGATCGCCGGTCGCCGCGTGCTCGTGATCGGCGGCGGCAACTCGGGCTGTGACATCGCCGTCGAGTCGGCCCAGCATGCGGCGCGGACGGTCCACTCGACCCGCCGCGGATACTTCGTCGTGCCCCGTGAGATCTACGGCCGCCCGGCAGACCTGCGGGGTGAACGGCTGCTGAAGATGGCCGCGCCTTTGTGGCTGCGGCGGCTCGTGGGCCTGCGGCTGATCGACCGCACCATCGGCCTGCCCTGGCGACACGGGCTGCCGCGGCCCGACCACCGGCTCTACGAGACCCACCCGGTGATCAACTCCGAACTACTGGCGGCCGTCCGCGCGAAGGCCATCGCGCCGGCGGGTGACGTGGCGGCCTTCGAGGCCCACGACGTTCTCTTCCGGGACGGCACCCGCGAGGCATTCGACGTCGTCATCTGCGCGACGGGCTACGAGACGACGCTCCCCTTCCTCGACGCCCGGCTGCTCGGCGCCGACGACCCCGCCGCCATGCCGCGGCTGTTCATGAACCTGCTCTCTCCGCAGCGGGACGACATCGCCGTGGTCGGGCTCATCCAGCCCGACAGCGGCCAGTGGGGCATCACCGATCTGCAGGCAGCTCTGGTGGCGAGGATGGCCCGCGCCGCGCAGCACGCGCCCCGTGCCGCCGCCTGGCTCTATCGGCTCCGGCAGCGACCCGACCCCGCATCACCGATCCGCTACGTCGACTCGCCGCGGCACGCGCTCGAAGTCGAGCATTATTCCTATCGCCGCCGGCTGGAACGGCTGATCGCGGCCATGGATCGCCGGCTCCGTCGGGAATCGTCCCCCCGCCTCGCTACCAGCAGGTCCGGCCGCCGTTGACGGCGAGCGTCTGGCCCGTGACGAAGCCCGCCTCGTCGCTCGCGAAATAAGCGGCGGCCCAGCCCACTTCCTCGGGCTTGCCCCAGCGGCCCATCGGGATCGTGGCCTGGTAGGCATCCTTGTCGGCCGGCAGATCGCCCGCGTGCCGCTCCACCGGGATCCAGCCTGGCGCGATCATGTTGACGGTGATGCCGTGGGGCGCGAGCTCGTGGCACATGCTCCGCGACCAGCCCGTCTGCCCTCCCTTCGCCGCCACGTAGGCGGAGAAGGGGGCCACCCCGAGATGGAAGACCTCGCTGGTGATGTTGATCAGCCGCCCGTGCCGCCGCGTCTTCATTCCGGGCAGACAGCGACGGGCGAGCAGATAGGGGCTCTTCACGAAGAAGTCGAGCATCTGCTGGTAGAAGTCCCAGTCGTAGTCCTCGATCGCCTTCAGCGGCTGGGCGGGCGTGGCGTTGACGACGACGATGTCGACCGGCCCGAGCGCGCCCTCGATCGCCGTGACCATGGCGTCGATCTCGTCCTCGCTGGTGACGTCGGCCTGAAAGAGTTCGGCCGTGACCCCCGCCGCCCGTAGCTCTGCCACCGCGGCCGCGGCCCGCGGCTCGGCATGGGCGTAGTTGACGGCAACCTTCGCGCCGGCGAGACCAAGGCATCTGGCCGTCGCCTTGCCTAGCCCCGTGGACGAACCCGTGACGAGGGCCACGCGACCGGCGAGCGAGAAGCAGCGGTGGGCAGACGAGTGCGACATGGCAGGGCTCGAGGGAAGGCCGGGCTATCGACCGCTAGCGGATCGAGGGCGCCCAGGCGTTGGTCATATGGTGCATGATACCGGCGATGGCGGCCTGGCGCTTGCTCGAGCGGGTGGCCACGATCGTGCAGTCGGCCAGCGACGCGGTCAGCGTCCGCTGCTTCACCCGCTCGAGCACCCGGGCGAAACGTTCGGCGGAACACACCAGAATCTCGCCATGCACGAACAGCGCGGTGGGATTGAAGATGTTGATGACGGCGGCGATCGCGATGGCGAGGTACTCCGTGACCACGCGGAGTTCGTGCTGAAAATCACCCGGCCGCCGGCTGATCTCCGCCGCCACCTCTGCCACGGTCAGGGGCCGCCCCAGCTTCTCCGACACCAACCGTGCAAGGGCGGTGTCGGTGGCGAGGGTTTCCAGGCAGCCACGGTTGCCGCAGCCGCAGCGGACCCCGTCGAGATCGACGGTGATGTGCCCCACCTCACCCGCCATGCCGCTGTGGCCGGCGAGCACCTGACCGCCCGCCATCACGCCCAGGCCGAGGCCGGTGCTGACGTCGAGCATCGCGAAGTCGTGCAGGCCGTGGGCGTCGCCGTACATCCGCTCGCCCAGACAGAGGGCATCGGTCTCCTGCAGGAGCAGGCATGCCACGCCCAGCCGCTGCTCCAGGTCGCGGGCCGGATTCCGCTTGTCGAGGATGTGGAGATTCGGGCAGCAGACGATCTCGCCGAGGCGCTCGTTGACCAGGCCTGGCACGCTCACGCCGATGCCGTGCACCCGGCCGGTGATGCCGCCGAGCAGGTCGCGGCAGTGCCGCTCCAGCGAATCGAGGAGGGCGGCATAGCTGTCCTGCGTGGCGAACCGCCGCGTCTGCGCTTCCGAGACCTTCCCGTCGAGACCCGCCGCGACCACGCAGCAGGCCGCTGCGTCGATCACCACGCCGAGCACGGCGGCCGATTCCGCCGCCATCCGCACGAGCCGGCCGGGCCGGCCGAGGCTCTGCTCCAGGGGATCGACTTCCTCGACGAACCCCCGCCTCAGCAGCGAGTCAACCGCCTTCGACACGGTGGGAGCGGTGAGGCCCGAGACCCGCGTGAGCGTGGCTCGAGATGACGGCCCATGCTGCTGGATCACCTCCAGCATGCGGCGCTCGTTGATTCGGCTCAGGAGCGTCGACTCGATCCGGTTTTTGTAATCCATGAGAAGAGGTGGGCTGCCCAGCCCCCGTGAGAACCCCGCGAAAAGGAGGAATCGATCTCGTGCGTTGACAGTTTATAAGCGGCGCTTAGGATAGGGAAGGTCAGGGTTGTCGCGAGCTCCGACGGGATTGGCATGGTCCGAGAACAACCCTTCCGCTGTGCTGGCCTGCCGGCGCTTGTGGCCACGGCGCTGGGCATCGCCATGCTCGCGGCACCGCCCGCGGCGGCCGACGAGGTCGATTTCTCCCGCGACATCCAGCCGCTCCTCGCCAAGCGGTGCTTCGCCTGCCACGGGCCCGACACCCGCGAAGCCGGGCTCCGACTTGACCTCGCGGAACCATCCCGCGCCACGCTCGACAGCGGCCTGCGGGCAATCGTCCCGGAAGACGAGGCGGCCAGCGAGATCCTCGCCCGGATCACCTCCGACGATCCCGATGTGCGGATGCCTCCCGAGGGATCCCGCCTCACGGCCACGCAGATCGACTCACTTCGCCGCTGGATCTCCGCCGGGGCCGAGTACCGCGAGCACTGGGCCTTCCGGCCCGTCGAGCGGCCCGAGCCGCCGGCCTCCGCCGCGGCCGCCAACCCGATCGACGCTTTCGTCCGCGACGGCCTCGCTCGGCGTGGGCTTCCCGCGCCATCCCTCGCCGACAAGCAGACGCTCCTGCGGCGGGCGACCTACGGCGTCACCGGCCTGCCGCCGACCGAGCAGGAAACCCGCGACTTCCTCGCCGATGATTCTCCGCAGGCCTGGGAAAAGGTGGTGGACCGGCTGCTCGCGTCGCCGCACTACGGTGAGAAGTGGGCTCGCCACTGGCTCGACCTCGTCCGCTACGCCGACACCAACTCCTTCGAGCGCGACGGTAACAAGCCGCATGCCTGGCGGTATCGTGACTATGTCATTCGCTCGCTCAACGACGACAAACCCTATGACCGCTTTGTGCTCGAGCAGCTCGCCGGCGACGAGCTACCGTCGCCCTCACCCGACGACCTGATCGCCACGGGCTACTACCGCCTCGGGCTCTGGGACGACGAACCGGCCGACCGCGTGCAGGCGCGGTACGACTGGCTCGACGACCTCGTCTCCACCACCGGGCAGACGTTCCTCGGCCTGACGATCAACTGCGCTCGCTGCCACGACCACAAGATCGACCCCATCCCGCAGAAGGACTACTACCGCCTGCTCGCCTTCTTCCAGAACGTCACGCCGATGGCCAACGACGGGGAGCACATCGAGCGGAAGCTCTTCGCCGACGACCGAGAGAGTGCCGACTACAAACGGAAGCTCGTCGATCTGAATCATCGTCGCGACGCCGCCCAGAAGGCGGTCACGGAGATCGAAAACCGGTTTCGCGTCGCCCGCGATCAGGAGACCGATGGCGCCGCCGTCAGCGACGACCTCGATGACCTGCAGTTCCGGTTCTACCGCGACACGTGGACGAGCCTGCCGGCCTTCGACGAACTCAAGCCCGAGGACGTCGGGCTCGTGCCGGGCAATCGCTTCGACATCGGCGTCGCGCCGTCACTGCGGCCCGACAGCTTTGGCTACGTGTTCACGGGCTTCCTCAAGGTGCCCGCCGACGGCGACTACACCTTCGTGCTCGATTCCGACGACGGCTCGCGGCTCACGATCGACGGCGCCCTGGTGGTCGAATACGACGGCGTCCACGGCACGGGCGATCCCCATACCGCGAAGGTTTCCCTCCGGGCGGGCCGCCTTCCGATCCGGCTCGACTACTTTCAATGGCTCCACGGCAAGGGGCTCTCCGTCTCGTGGTCGGGCCCGGGATTCGAGCCCCGGCTCCTCTCGTCAGGAAAGGGCTACCGCAAGCGGGCCGAGTTGGTCGATGCCATCCGCGATCACGGCGAGCGGATCCTCGGCGCCGACGGCAAGCAGGACTACGACGAGAAGGCGGCGGCGCTCAAGAGGCTGAAAGAAGAGAGCGTGCCGGTCGAGCAGGCGCTCGTCGTCACTGAGAGCGGCACGCAGGCCCCCGACACATTCCTCTTTCCGCGGGGCAACCCACATGCCGAGCCCACGCCGGAGAACAGGGTCGCGCCCGCGTTTCCGGCGATCCTCAAGCCGCAGGAGCCTGTGATTGTGCTGCCGGCGAGCGGCGTGGCATCGACCGGCCGCCGCACGGCACTGGCCCGCTGGATCGCCTCGCCCGAGAATCCCCTGCCGGCCCGCGTGCTTGCCAATCGCATCTGGCAGCACCACTTCGGCCGCGGCATCGTGAAGAGCGCGAACAACTTCGGCCTGATGGGCGATCCGCCCACGCACCCGGAACTTCTCGACTGGCTCGCCAGCGAACTCGTCGCCGGCAGCTGGCGGCTGAAGCCCCTCCACAAGACGATCCTGATGTCGGAGGCCTACCGGGCAGCGAGCGCCGGCACGGTCACTGCAATGGCGAAGGACCCGCTCAACGACGCCCTCTGGCGGTTCGACATGCGGCGGCTTAGCGCCGAGGAGCTTCGCGACTCGATCCACGTGGCGAGCGGCGGCTTCAACCCGAAGATGTACGGCCCCGGCGTCTATCCGGAGATTCCCAAGGCGGTGCTGGCCGGCCAGTCGCGGCCGGGGAGCGGCTGGGGGAGTTCGTCTCCGGAGGAGCAGGCCCGCCGCAGCATCTACATCCACGTGAAGCGATCGCTGATCACGCCGATCCTCGCCGACTTCGACATGGCCGACACCGACACGAGCTGCCCCGTGCGATTCACCACCACGCAGCCGACGCAGGCGCTGGGCATGATGAACGGCGACTTCGTGCAGCGACAGGCGC
Source organism: uncultured Planctomycetaceae bacterium (assembly GCA_903958265.1). GTDB lineage: Bacteria > Planctomycetota > Planctomycetia > Pirellulales > UBA1268 > QWPN01. The sequence continues at coordinate 7,028 of CAJBSQ010000002.1, read as the reverse complement.
GGGCGTTCGCCGAGCGGGTGCGGCGGGAGGTGGGAGGGCCCGACAGCGCCGACACCGCCGCCGAGGTGCGGCGGGCGCTTGAGATCGCCCTCACGCGGACGGCGTCCGACGAGGAGGTGGCCCAGGGCGTGGCGCTGGTCGAGAAGCTCGAAGGGCAGGACGGTGTCGGGCCGAGCCGGGCGCTGGAGCTGTATTGTGTGATGGTGTTGAATCTCAACGAGTTCGCCTACCTAGACTGAGCTGGAGACCGAGCCATGGAAACCAACCACGATCGCCCCGCGGGAGCGTTCTGCCGCCGCACGCGGCGGGAGTTCTTTTGGGAAGCGGGGGCGTCGTTCACGGGGCTCGCCTTGTCCGGCCTGCTCGACCAGGGCTTTTTCTCGCGGCAGACGCGGGCCGCCGACGGCCTGGCGGCCTACGTCAATCCGCTCGCCGCCAAGCCGCCCCACTTCGCCCCCAAGGCGAAGAGCGTGATCTTCCTGTTCATGTACGGCGGCCCGAGCCACGTCGACACCTTCGACTACAAGCCCGCGCTCTATCCGCTCGACGGCAAGACGATCGAGGTGAAGACGAAGGGCCGCGGCGGCGAGAAGAGCCAGGGCCGTGTCGTGGGGCCGAAGTGGAAGTTCCAGCAGTACGGCGAGTGCGGCAAGTGGGTAAGCGACCTGTTCCCGCACATCGGCACGCACGTCGACGACATCGCCTTCCTTCACTCGATGACGGCCGACTCGCCGATCCACGGCTCGGCGATGCTGCAGATGAACTCCGGCAAGATCCAGTCGGGCGCGCCCTGCTTGGGCTCGTGGGTCAACTACGCTCTCGGCAGCGTCAACGAAAACCTCCCCGGGTTCGTGGTGATGCTCGACCCGACCGGCGGACCGATCTCGGGCGCTAAGAACTGGGCCAGCGGCTACATGCCGGCCACGTATCAGGGCACGCTCCTGCGGAGCAAGGGGCCGCCGATCCTCGATCTCGCGCCCCCGGATGACATGCCACTGGAGGCCCAGCGGGCGATGCTCGACGCGCTCCGCGAGGCCAACACCGTCCACCTCTTGCCCCGAGGCGACAACAGCGAACTCGCCGCCCGGATCGCCTCCTACGAACTCGCCTGGAAGATGCAGGAGCACGCGCCCGAGGCGGTGGATCTGGCGCGGGAGACCGAGGAGACCAAGCGGCTCTACGGCCTCGACAACCCGCGGACGGCCGACTTCGGCCGCCGCTGCCTGCTCGCCCGCCGGCTGGTGGAACGGGGCGTGCGATTCATCCAGCTCTACTCCGGCGGCGCCCACAACGACGACAACTGGGACGCCCACGGCGACCTCGAGAAAAACCATACGTTTCATGCCGGCAACACCGACCTGCCGGTGGCGGCGCTGCTCACCGACCTGAAGCGGTCGGGACTCCTCGATTCGACGCTCGTGATCTGGGGGGGCGAGTTCGGCCGCCAGCCCACGGCGGAATACGCCGAGGGCACGGGCCGCGACCACAACGCCTACGGGTTCACGATGTGGATGGCCGGCGGCGGCATCAAGGGGGGCGTGAGCGTCGGCGAGACCGACGAACTCGGCTCAGCGGCGATCGCGCCGGTGCACGACGGCAAGACCGGCTTCCACGTCAAGAGCCTGCATGCCACCGTGCTCCAGCAGCTGGGCCTCGATCCCAACCGGCTCGCCTACTTCTTCGGCGGCCTGGATCAGAAGCTCGTCGGCGTCGAGCACGTGGAGCCGATCCACGAGATCATCGCCTAGGCGGAAACCAGTTTATGTGAAGCGTCGGCGATGTAAGCAAGAGCGGGTAGGCGAAGGGGGTCGGCAAACGCTCGAGGAGCCTTGGGCGTATCCTCGCCCGGCGACGAGACTTTTGTCGCCCCCGAGCCGGCAATACATGTAAGTCGAATGCGCTCTAGGCTGCGGAGCGTCGTCGATTTCACCAACGGAAGCCAACTCACCTTCCGCACCACGAGGATGCCTGACCCATGCGACGACGAGGCAACGACACGCTCCTGGTTCTTCTGCTCGCGATGCTCACGACTCTGGCCCGCGGCGAGGCTCCGCCCTCTGCCGTGCAGACAGGCACGCCCCGGCGGGTGATCGCGGCCGACTCGTCCACGAAGACCCTCGCCGCGGTCGGTCCCGACGGCCGCGTCGAGTGGCGGCTGCCGTGCGGGCCGATCCATGATCTCCACCTCCTGCCCGACGGCCACCTGCTCTATCAGGACGGCTGGACGCGGATCGTGGAACTCGACGAACGCCGCCGCCCGGTGTGGGAGTACGACGCGAAGACGAACGGCAATGCGACACGACCGGTCGAGGTCCACGCGTTCGAGCGGCTGCCTGACGGCACCACGATGGTCGTCGAGTCGGGGCCGGCCAGGATCATCGAGGTCGACCGCGCCGGTGTCATTCGCCGCACGATTTCTCTGCAGGTGGACGCTCCGTCGACCCATTCCGACACGCGGAACGCGCGGAAGACCGACACCGGCACGTACCTGGTGGCCCACGAACAGGACGGCGTCGTCCGCGAATACGATGCGGCAGGATCGATCGTCTGGGAGTACGACGTGCCGCTGTTCGACCGACCGAAGTCCAAGGGGCACGGCCCCGAGTCGTTCGGCGACCAGGTCTACTCCGCCGTGCGGCTGGCCAATGGCAACACGCTCATCGGCACGGGCAACGGCCACGGCGTGCTGGAGGTGACGCCCGGCAAAGAGATCGTGTGGAGGATCGGGCAGCACGACCTGCCTGGCATCACACTCGCCTGGGTCACGCAGGTTCGCCGGCTGCCCAACGGCAACACGCTCCTGGTGAACTGTCACGCGGGCCCGGACCAGCCGCAGATCATCGAGGTGACGCCCACGAAAGACGTGGCGTGGACGTTCCGGGATTTCACGACCTTCGGCAACTCGCTCCCCGTGGCCATCGTGGCCACGCCGTGACACGGGTCCGCCCCAGCGAATCTCAGCGAGTCGCCGCTGGCTGCGGCGGGAGACTGATCGGCGGCTGTCCGGGCGGGGCGGCTCCGGGGGGCTTGGGCTCGCCGAAGATCGCCTCGAGCCCGCGGCCGATGCCGTCGTTGATGACCGCTTGGGCGGTGTTTTCCACGATGCGGCTGAGGATCGTGTCCATGGCGGCCGCGTCGAACTGGGGCTGGTGCACGGTGCCCTTGAGCGGGATCACCAGCGGCGTGCGGAAGAGCTGCCCGAGCACCGGCGTCTGGCCGATCATGTCGCCCCGCAGGGCGACCTCCAGCTGCATGTCGAGCGATCCATCCTGCCCGACGCTGCCCTGCGACTTCACCACCAGCTGTCCCGCGTCCATCACGAGCCCGTCGTGGGCCAGCCGTCGGCCCGCGAGCCGGATCCGCACGGGCTCGGGCCGGACCCGCAGGAGCACCGCCTTGTCGCCAAAGACGAACCGCGGATCGACCGCGCTTTGCAGTTTCACGAGCAGGTTGACCAGCGGCTGCACAGCCGGCGCGGGGCTGACCTCGAGGTTCTCGAAGGTCGCCTGACCGGCGAGATCACCGCCGAAGGCATCGCCGAGCGGCAGCCTCGCGCCAGCCAGGTCGAGGGTCACGACGCCAGACGCATGGGCACCGTGGCCGAGCACCGGCGACAGCCAGGTGACGATCCGCTGGCAGAGCGGTCCGGAGAGCGCGATCCGCTCCGCAAACCGCCCCGGTGGCACCACCAGTTCGCCCGGCCAGGGGGCGAGCCTGATCCAGGGCGCGCCGCGGATCCGGCCGGAGGACGCTGGCAGGTCGAACGGTCCAAAGGCGAGCTGGCCCTCGAGGAGCCTGACGGTCATTTCTCCGGCCGAGAGCGGAAAGCCTTCGATCTCACCGGAGGTCCAGACCGCCGAGGTGTCGACCACCAGGCTTCGTAGCCGGGCGTCGAACGTGCTCGGCGACGCGCTCGCCGGCCGAGTCAGCTGCGCCGCCAGCGCCGGCTCCGCCTCGCGGCCGCGGGTGGCCGCCAGCCAGTCATCGGGCAAGGGCAGGGAGGTGGCGGCAGCGGTAGCGGCGGTGGCCGCAGGGCCGGCAGGGTCGGGCATGGCACCGAGCGGGCCGCGGAGCGAGAACGGTCGCCCGCCGGAGCCCGCCAGTTGGATGCGACCGCCGGTCCACGGCGAGAGCAGCCTGGAGACCTGCTGCCAGTCGTAGGCCACCGTGCCGTCGAGTTCGACGATCCGTCGCGTAGCCCAGTCATCGACGCGGCCGGTTGCCCCCAGGGCCAGCGTCGACGATTCGACGGCCAGCCGGTCGACGAGCAGCTGATCGGTGAGGCCGCCATGCGCTGATCGAGGTCGGGTGACCTCGACGGCCACGACCAGTCGCGGTTCACCCCAGAGAGGCCGCGCGGCAGCGCCGGCAGCGCCGGCCGCGAGTGCCAGCTGGCTACCTGTCGCCTCGACGAGCACGTTCAGCCCTGCCTGCGTGTCGATCACTTCCAGCGTGCCCCAGGCCCGGCCCGATGCCGGCCAGCCGGCGGCCGTCGCCGCCGACACCAGCCATGGCTCCATCCGGCCCACATCGGCCTGCCACTGCACGCGTCCGCGGAGCCGGTCGCCCACGCCCGCCATTGGCGTTGCGGGCAGCCAAGTGAGGCCGCCGGTCCGCAGCGACAGGCTCGTGGAGAGGATCTCACCGGAGGAGATGTCGATCTGTCCCGTCGTGGCATCGGCACGGCCGGCGGTGGTGACGACGACCCTGGGCTCGACGATCTCCCGGCCCTCCCAGCGGGCCACAAACTTCTCGATCTCACCCCCCGCCCGCTGCCACTGCCAGGCATCTCCTTTCGGCGCGACAGCCGCGGCCGCCGTGATCGTGCCGGCCAGTTCGAGGCCGCCATCCGCCAGCGCGGGCACGACCGCCGCCAGCCGCGGATGCCAGCGGGCCAGGTCACCCGAGATGGCACACTCCGCGATCACGGCCGTGGCCGTCGCCGCCGGCCGGATCCAGGGCACGCCCGGTATGGACGTAAGCCCTACCAGCGCGGCGAGATCGACGACGGCGCCACCGGCCACCGATGCCTCGAGCCGGTCGTCGCCGGCCGAGATCACGCCCCGGGCCTGCTCGACGGCTGCCACTCCCGCAGCCATGCTGCCCGTGGCCTCCGCTTCGATGATGAGTTCCTTGTCTCGCCACGGCGGCCGGCCGGCGCGGGTGAGTTCCAGTTCCGTGATGCTCGCCGAGAGCGCCACCGAGCGGCCACCGGCGAGCGGATCGGCGCCGGCGACCTCGAGCCGACCGCGGCAGGTGCCCCGCGCCGAGGTCGCAGCGAGATCGAGCACTTGCCCCAGTTCCCCGACCAATCCACCGATGTCGGCCGTCCACTGGATGCCGAAGGCGGCGGGCGTGCCCGCCGCCGAGAGCTCCACGGCATCCGAGACCACCCGCGCTTCCTCGACACGCAGCCGCTCGTCGCGGCCGGGTCCGCGGCGGGCCTTGAGCCAGGCGGTGAACGGCTCCGGCCAGGCGAGCTGCCGGGGGTCGGCCGATCGCGGCTCCTCGGCGGGCGGGGCGTCATCGCTTAACGCTTGAGCCTGCTGCACGGCAGCGAGATCGCGGGCCGAGGCCCGCACCTCGAGCACGCGGTCGCCGCCATCCGCCCGTGCCGCCGCGGCGAATCGCAGGCTCCCGCCGGTCACGTGCACGTCGGGCCTGACCGCGATCCCGCCGGGCAGGGATTTCGATGCCGCCGCCAGGTCGACGTCGAGCGACACGGTGAAGTCATCGCTGACGATCTCCTCGGCCCAGCGACGCACGTCGTCCTGCGGCAGCCGCAGGCCTCCCGACGCCTCCGCCTGAAACACCGACGACGAGAGGCCGAATCGCCGCACGACGAGCCGGTCCGGTTCAAGCGTGACGTCGAAGGGAACGCGGCAGCGGTCGATCGTGAACCGCTCCTGGAGCCCGCGGGCATCGCAGACGGCGAACTGCTCAAGCGTGGCATCCCCCTGCAGCCGTCGCCCGGCGGGATCCGCCGTGACATCCATCCGCAGGTCCGCGACGCCGTCAACGAGATGGGTCAGGCCAAACCGCGTGGCCAGCACGCTCGACGCGCCCAACGGGAGTCGGTGAGCGGCGGCGGTGATCGTCCGCGAACCGTCGGCGGCAGCCTCGGGCGACGAGACCGACCAACCGCCATCGCGGACGAGCACGGCCGCCGCCGCTGCGGGGATTGTCGAGCGGTCGAGCCGCACCGGCGCCGTCGGCAGCGCCACTGGCAGCGCGGCCGGCCCCGCAGCGCGGGGTCCATCGGAGTGCCTCAGTCGGCCGGCGGCGGTCCAGCCGGTGACCGTGCCGTCGCCGAGGAGCGTGCCCGCGGCGATCACGTCGGAGAGCCGCCAGGCATCCTGCCGGACGGTGTCGACGAGTTCGATCGTGCCGTTGACGATCTCCAGTTCCAGCGCCGACGACCCGCGCGTCGCCGCCAGCCAGGGGGCGAGGATGTCTTCGAGGGAACTGCCGTCGCTCCGCACCTCCACCAGGGCCTCGGGGCCGGTGAGCCGCACGGTGCCGAGGCGACCCGGAGCCATGGCCAGCTGCAGCAGGCCGCGATCGAGCGCGAGGTACGGCAGGATCACCGCCGCGCGACCGGCGCGATCCCTGAGGACGACGTCGCGATACTCGACGCCCCCTAGCCACCGCCAGGTCGCACCGCCGCTGGTGATGCCGCCGTCGATGCCCGCCAGCGCCGCGGCGAGCGGTCGATCCCGTAGGCTCGTCTGCACGATCACCGCCGGGGCGGCCCAGACCGCCGCGACCACGGCCACCAGCGCGAGCAGCGACTTCACCCGCCAGCGGCGCCGGGGCCGATCGTTGCCTCCGTGACGGATGTGTCGCCTCGCCATGCGGCGAAGTATAGGAGTGAGCCCTCACGGCCGCGAAGCCGGGATTCCGCGAGATTCCAGCCGCGCGAGGTCTGCCGGGAGATCGATGTCGAGAAATGAGTCGAGCCCCGGATCGATGTCGGCCAGTTCGGCGGCTGTCACCAGCTGCACGCTGTCGGGCTCGGAAGCGACCAG
>CAJBSQ010000001.1 GCA_903958265.1 uncultured Planctomycetaceae bacterium | reverse complement strand
GGAGGCGAGATGCTGGAGGCAGTCCGCGAGGCCCGTGACCGCTACCGCGACCGTCGCGAACTAGCCGCCCGGCTCGTGAGCCGGCTTCGGGAACGAGTCGCCACCCTCGCCGAAGGAGACGCCCAAACCGGCGCGGCGGCGGCGATCGATGAGGTGCAGGCGGAGCTCTCGTTCTCCTCGCTCGAACGGCTCGCCACCTTCGAGCGCGTGGGCACCGACGACACCGTGCCGGCCGACCGCGCCGTGGCGATGGCCATCAGCGGCTGGCTGCAGGGGGCCGCGGCCGCGACCGACAACCTCAAGCTCGCCCTCTCCGCCCGGCGTGCCCGCGACCTGCTCCGCGACTACCTGCGAGCGGACGACCAGCCCACCCGCGACGCCGTGTTCGCCCGCCTTCAGGACGAGGAAGCGGGTGATCCCGCGACGCTCGCGGCTCTTGCCGCCCACATGCGGCCTCCGATCGATCCGCCCCCGCCACTCTCACCGGGCCTCCACGAACTCTCCGTGCCCGGCCTCGATGGCGAGGAGGGCGTGCGCTGTCTCGTGCAACTGCCGCCGGAATACGACCCGCTCCGGAGGTATCCGACGGTCGTGTCGCTCCACTCGGCCTGGTCGACGCCCCTCAATCAGATCGAGTGGTGGGCTGGCATGCCCGGGCCGGACGGCGGCCGCCTCGGCCAGGCCACCCGCCACGGCACGATCATCGTCGCGCCCGCCTGGGCGGCGCCGCATCAATCCGCCTACGAGTCTTCGCCGCGGGAGCACGCGGCGGTGCTCCGTGGGCTCCGCGAGGCGATGCGGCGGTTCTCGATCGACAGCGACCGGGTGTTTCTCTCCGGCCACTCGCTCGGGGGTGACGCCGCCTGGGACATCGGCCTGGCCCACCCCGACCTCTGGGCCGGCCTGATGCTGGTCGGGCCGACGGCCGGACGGTACGTCACCCACTACTGGCCCAATGCCCGCACGCTCCCCGTGGTCGTGGTCGGCGGCGAACTGGATCGTGGCCTCGTGCAGCGGAACGCCACCGACCTCGACCGCTACTTCTCCAAGGGATTTGACACCACCTACGTTGAATACCGGGGCCGCGGTCACGAGCACTTTTCCGACGAGATCCTCCGGCTGTTCGACTGGATGGGCCGAAAGCAGCGGAACTTCTTCCCCAAGGAGATCGAGGCCGTCTCGATGCGGCCGTGGGACCGGTTCTTCTGGTGGGTCGAGATGGAGGGGGCGCCGCCGAGGACGGTCGTGCTGCCCGAGCAGTGGCCCCCCGCGGCCGGCGTGCGTCCCTTCCAGATCGAGGCCAGGGTCGGCGCCACCAACACGCTGTCGGTGCGGTGTGGTGCCGACCGCGTGAAGGTCTGGCTGGCCCCGGAGCTGCTCGACTTCACCCGCCCGGCGACCGTGTCGCTCGACGGCCAGCGACTGCTCAAGGGCCGCGTGGTGCCCGACGCCAGGGTGATGCTCGAAGACCTGCGGCTCCGCGGCGACCGGCAGCACCCCTTCTGGGCCGTGGTCGAATCGCCCCCGGCCCAGACGCGGTGACGCTCAGCGGTTGGAGGGCTCAGCAGGACGGCGGGCCACTTCCTGCTCCTCCTCCTGCCCCTGCTGCGGTGAACGCGGCAGCGACAGGCCAACCACATACCAGCCCTGCGACCGCGATTCCATCGCGAGCCCCGAGATGCCGAAATACTTCCTCACCAGCTCGAACTCGGGCAGCGTGCTGCCGTCGATCCGCTGCTCACGAACCGATCCCGGCTTGCCGTCACCGAGCATGTCGTTGAGCAGCTGGGCAAACAGGCTCTTCGACTTCGGCATCGCCCCCTGGCGAAGCATGTCGTAGGCGGGACGGATCGACTTGTCGTCGCGGCCAAACCCTCGGGCCGACGTGCCGGCCGTCACGAACTTGCCCAGTTCCGCCTGGACCGCCGTGAGGTCGGAAGAAGAGGCCAGGGATGCCGGACCTTCTTCCGCGGCGAGCACCCGCTCCAGGATGTCACGGTGCGAGGCGATCAAGAGATGACCCTTCGCCACCGTCACGGTGGAATGGGGCAGCAGTTTCTCGTCTTTCTCGCGGAGCCGCTGGCGGCGGCGGTGGGCCTCGTCCTGCTCGTCGTGATCGACGTGAGGCACGGCCCCTCCGGGCGTCTCGACTTCCAGTTTCGGCAACGCCATGGAGTGGTCGATCAGTTCCCAGGCGGCCTGGCCATTGATGTCGATCTTCTGCATGTCGCTATCGGCTTCCATCACCTTCGCAATGGTGGCGGCCACGCTGGCCTCGTCGACCGCTTCCATGGCAATCACCAGTCGTTCGCAGTCGGTGCCAATCGGATCGACGTGATCGGTGATCACCGAGATCCGCTGGCCGAGGCAGGCCACGAGATCCTTCTCGACGTCGATCTGCGGGCCGTCGGGATCCTCCTTGAGGGATGCGATCACGTCGTCAAACACCCCCTTGTCGCCGACGATGTCGTCGACGAGCGATTCAGCCGATTCGAAGGCGGTCTTCACGTCCCACTGCATCGCGGCCCAGCCGGACACGTCGCGGGGCACCCAGGCAGGCGGCGCTAGGCTGGCGGCATTCGGGAACCGCAGCATTCGGGCCGCCAGGTCGAACCGCTCGACCGAATCGGGATCGCGGCCGGGCAGCGGCGGCGCATAGACCAGCGAGTGATGCCGCAGGGCATGACCGCCGTCGCCGAGCACCACCACACCGCCGGCCCCCTTGATCGCGTCGAATCCCTGCCGGCTCAGAATCGCCACGTAGTCGGGCCCCTTCCGCTTCTCGCGGGGCGGGTTGCTGGTCCGGTAGGCGACGGCGAACTTCATCGGGTCGACGAACCAGCGGAGCGGCGCCGCCGTCGCGGGCACCTGGGAAGCACATTGTTCCTTGACGGCCACGTACGCCTCGAGCGTCGAGAGGTTGTCCTTCCGTCCTTGGGCGAGTACGGAGAGCGCCTGGCCCACCTGCAGGGCGTCATCGCCGACGAGCAGGGCCTGCGAGGCGAGCGCGAAGGCCACCCGGCGCTGGCGGGCCGGCCCCTCAGACCGCACGTCGTTGGGATCGGCGGGCAGTTCGTACACGGTCAACTGCGGCGGCGCATTCGGCACCGTGACCTTGACCGCTTTCTGCTCCAGCAGACGACCGCTGATTCTTTCGACAAGTTCCTTGGCCTCAGCCTCGTGGCCGGTCGTATCGACGAGCACCAGGGTCGCCAGGCGGCCCCCTTCAATCTCGATGGCGCCCGCCGCCAGCTCGCCTCCGGGAACCTTCTCGAGATCCTCCAGCGTGAGGCCGAGTTTGGCGAGCCGCTGCTTGCCGTTCTTCGAGACCTGCTCTCGCAGGTGGTCGATGAAGGTTTTCATGGCCGGATCGGCGATCAGCTGTCCGTAGGGCGACGCGTCGAACCGCTCCTGAAGCCCGCGAAAATCGCTGATGCTGATCCAGGCCCGGGTGGTGGCGGGGAAGATCGTCTCGCTGGCGGGGAATCCGGCCGCGAACGTCGCCCCGGCGGCGACCACGAGTGACACGTGCACGGCAGCGGCGACCGCGAGGAGGCGAAGCGGCCGACGGCGAGCATGGTGGGGTCCTGGCACGAGACGGCTCCTCGATGGGGTGTGCACCATCCGCACGATCGGAATGGTGTAATGAAGTATCGTGCGTTGCGACCGGTTTTCTCGACTCGATCGGTCGACGGATCCCGCCTGACGCCCGGTGGCGGCAGCGACGGACGGAACTGCGAAGACTGGCGAAGTCTCGCAAGAACACCCGAAACCCTCAACAGCGGATGTTCACCGGAGGCGAGGGTAAGGTGCGCAGGCTGGGCGAACCGGCGACGGGCCGGCCTCCGGCGGCCACCGTGGCCAACCCACTGACCACGGCCACGAGCAGGGCGACGATCACCGCGGCCGCCGTGTCGCGGGTCGCGCCGCAGGCATCCGCCCCCCAGACGACGACCGCCGTGGCGGTGGCGAGGCTCGCGACCACGAGGATGGCGAGGACCGGTCCTCCCGACGTCCAGGCCGCGCCCCGCCAGAGCACGGCCGCCACGACGGCGGGCCATCCGAGGATCGCCGCATGGGTGAGGATCGCCGCCAGCGCGTGGGCCGTGGTGCCCGGAAGCCGCGGACGGCCGACGCAGGTCCAAACCAGATCGCGACGCGCCAGCGCGTCTCCGTCGCCGCTGGCCGTCGTGGCCGCCGGCACGCCGAGCACCACAAACCACGCCACAGCCACGACGGCATACCAGGCAGCGAACTCGGGGGCGAGAAAGTAGCAGACCGCCATCGCCGCCAGCGTGGTCGCCATCGCCAGCGCCTCGGGCCACGAGCGAACCGCTGGCGGACCGTGGCCGACCGCCGCGGAGAAGGCTGCCCCGGCATGTCGAACGTCGTGCCTCTCGCCGGCGCCCGCACCGGGCCGTCTCCAGGCACTCAGTCTGAAAAGCGTCACCGCCATGACCGCCGCACCGGCGACCAGCACCGTGATGCGGAGCGTCTCCCGCGGAGCCACGCCCGTGGCCAGCAACCAGACGCACGCAGCAACGGTTCCGGCCACCGGCCAGGCCAGCCGACCAAGCACCCGCGTCGTCCACCGTTCAGCCTCGCCACCACCACCGCCGCCCGCCAGCGAGCCGAGCGACGCGGCGGCGAGCAGTCCGCCACACACGCCCGCCGCCGTGTCTGTCATTCCCGAGGGCGGTGCGGCCCGAGCGAGCATGACGACGGCGGCGGCGGCCGCGGCCGCCGCGATCCACGAGGCCGGTCGCCGCGCGTCGACGCGGAGGCAGATGGCGAGCACCACCCCCGTCTGGCAGACCGCGGTGAGCGGCCTCCCGGCACGTCGCCGACGAGCAAGCGGCACGCGCACGCGTCAGGCCCCGCCGCGGGGCCGCGCCCGGCCCTGCACGCGGAGTGGCAGCCCCAGAATCCGCAGGAAACCCTCGGCGTCGGTCTGGTCGTACGAGCCGCCGCCTTCCATCGAGGCGATCGCCTCGTCGTAGAGGCTCAACGGGCTCGTGCGGCTCTTGACCAGCACATTACCCTTGTAGAGGTTGAGTTCCACGGTGCCGGTCACCGGCTTCTGCGCCTCACGGATGAACGCCAGGAGGGCATCCATCTTCGCGCAGTACCAGAAGCCGTAATACACCATCTCGGCCACCTCGGGCGCGAGGCGGTCGCGGAGGTGCACGAGATCGCGGTCGAGCGTCATCTGCTCCACGAGCCGATGGGCCTCGTAGAGGAGCGTCATGCCCGGGGCCTCGTAGACGCCCCGGCTCTTCATGCCGACGAGCCGGTTCTCGACGATGTCGGTGCGGCCGACGCCGTTGCGGCCGCCGATCTCGTTGAGGGTGAGGACCACCTCGTGGGGCTCGAGCGTCTTGCCGTTGACCCGCACCGGCACGCCCGACTCGAAATCGATCGTCACCATCTCGGGCGTGTCGGGAGCCTGCTGCGGCGAGACCGTCATCCCAAAGTCGACGAGGCTGAAGCCGTCGGTGGTCAGGTCTTCCAGCAGGCCCGCCTCGTAGCTCGTGTGCAGGCAGTTCTCATCGGAGCTGTAGGGCTTGCCCTTCGACGCCTTCACGGGAATGTTCTTCGCGTCGCAGAACTCGATCAGTTCCTTGCGGCCCGGGAAGCGGTTGCGAAACTCGGCGATTCGCCACGGGGCGAGCACCTTGATGGATGGGTCGAGGGCCTCGGCCGCGAGCTGAAAGCGGCACTGGTCGTTGCCCTTGCCAGTGGCGCCGTGGGCGTAGACCGTGGCCCCTTCGCGGTGGGCGATCTCCACGCAGACCTTCGAGATCAGCGGCCGGGCGATCGACGTGCCAAGCAGGTAGGTGCCCTCGTAGCGGGCCTGCCACTGCATCGTGGGGATGGCGAAGTCGCGGCACAGTTCCTCGCGAACGTCGACGAGCAGCGCCTTCACGGCCCCGCAGTCGCGGGCCTTCGCGAGCGTCGCCTCGCGGTCTTCGCAGGGCTGCCCGAGATCGACGTAGACGGCGATCACCTCGTAGCCCTGCTCGATGAGCCAGCCGAGGATCACCGAGGTATCCAAACCGCCCGAATAGGCGAGCACGCATTTCTTTTTCATCATCACACCTCGTGGACCAAAGCCATATTGTGTCCGCCCGTCCCAAAACCGGAACCCGCCACCAGCAAAATCCGGTCCCCACGCTGAAGCCGCCCGTCGCCGAGCCCCCAGGCGGTGATCCGGTCGAGCAGCACGCTCGTATCGTGCGTGGCCTCCATCGCCAGCGGCGTCACGCCCCAGTAGAGGGCCATCTGGCGGAGCGTGGCGGGGTTGTCCGAGAGGCCGACGGTCGGCACGGCGCCGCGGCGCTTCGAGCGGGCGATCGCCGTCAGCCCGGAGCGGCTCGCCACCACGAAGAGCTTGGCGTCGAGTTCCCCGGCGATCCGGCTGGCCCCATCGACCACGGCCTGCGTGATCGGGTGCAGGCCCTCGACGAGAAACTCCGGAGACGGGAGGAACTCCTGCACGGGCACGCCGGCGGAGCCCTTCTCGGCCATGAACCGGCCTTCCATGTAGTGCCAGCGGTCGGCCAGATACTGCTTCTCGGTCTCACGGGCAATCCGCCGCATCATCTCCACCACGAGCCGCGGGTGCTCGCCGATCGCCGTCTCGCCGGAGAGCATGCAGGCATCGGCGCCGTCGAGGATCGCGTTGGCCACGTCGGTCGCCTCGGCCCGGGTGGGCCGGCGGGCATGCTGCATGCTGTCGAGCATCTGCGTGGCCACGATCACCGGCTTCTGATACCGCTGGCAGGCGCGGATGATCCGCTTTTGCACCATCGGCACGCTGGCGACGTCGGTCTCCACGCCAAGGTCGCCGCGGGCGACCATCACGGCGTCGGCCGCTTCGACGATCGACTCGAGGTTGTCGACCGCCTCCCGCTTTTCGATCTTGGCGACGACGCGGGCCAGCGAGCCCCGCGTCCGCAGCAGTTCCTTGAGCAGCTTGACTTCAACGGCGCTCCGAACGAACGACAGGCTCACGAAATCGACACCGGCCGACGCGGCCCACTCGGCGTGCTGCCAGTCGGCGGCGCTCATCGCGGCCACGGAGAGTTTCACACCGGGCAGATTCACTCCTTGGCGGCTGCGGATGATGCCTCCCTGAACGACCCGGCAGACGGCATGGCTCGAGTTTCGCTCCACGACGACGAGGCTGATCGTGCCGTCGGCGATCATCACTGAGTCGCCCACGGCCAACTCGTCGATCAGCGGCTCGTAGCTGGCGGTGAACTCGCCGGGCCCGGAGGCCGCCGTGCCGCGGACGAAGCGGATGTGGTCCCCCTCCGCGACGTCCACCATGCCGCCGGGCAGTTCGCCGAGCCGGATCTTCGGCCCGGCGAGGTCGGCGAGCACGCCGATGGGGCGGGCGAGCGACTCGGAAACGCGGCGAATCCGGTCGAGCGATTCCTGATGCTCGGGGACCGATCCGTGGGCCATGTTGAGCCGAAACACATCGACACCGGCCTCCACGAGGCCGCGAATCGCCTCCTCGGACCGCGACGCGGGACCGAGCGTGGCGACAACCTTGGTGCGAACAATCTCTGGGGCAGGGGAGGGGATGGGCATGAGACGTCCTGGCGCGGGTGGGAGTGATGGTGCCCAGAAGGAACCACAGCGTAGCAAAGCGGCCCCAAACGGGCCGTCACGAGGGGCTACCCATGCCCCATCGCCCCGCCTCGGTCGAGCTTCTTCCCGTCTGCCTACCGGTGGTAGGAGCCGAGCCAACTCGATGACCACTCGGCTCCCGGCGTGATCAACGACGTGAGCCCCGGCGCGACGCCAGGGCGGCGAGTGCTCCGAGAACGCCCAAGAGCGCCGTGCCAGGCTCCGGCACCACGATCACAGGGCCGGTGCTCTCCCTGAACGTCAGCGTCTGCGCGTCCTTGGCGAGCGTGAACGTGCCGTCGTGGTCAAGTATCCGACGAGGAATAATTGAACACCCGTTGTGCATCAAAAAACGGACAGCGCACACCTGCTCGCGGCCCGGCCGCAGCCGGTGCTTCAGGGAACAAATAAGAGCTGGAAACGGTCTGCTCTCGCGGCGGGATACTTCTCGACGATCGCCTCGAACTCGGGTGCCTTGTAGGCCAGGGCTGCACACCGCAGGATCGGCAAGAAGTCTTCCTTTTTGACCTCGTCGATCTGCTCATGCGGCCACTTTTTGGCCGGCTCGTCGACGTAGGGCGCGATGAACTCGATACCCCGCCGGATGCCGGCCCCGTCCGGGCCGGCATAGCCCCAGAGATCGACGCCCGCATGCTCGCCGAGCGTCGCCAGTTCGCAGAGCGCCTCGAGATTGAACCGCGAGTAGCTCAACGACTTCGTCCGCTTCAGTTCGTGCGGCTGGCTGCCGTCGGAGGCGATCTGCGCCGCGATGCGGCGCTTCTTGGCCGCCACCAGAATCCGTCGGGCATAGTCCTTGCGGTCGAGGCAGAGCGCCAGTCGCACCACCTGCACGTCGTAGTAGGTGCCGTGATTGTTGTCGGCGGCCTGCTCCTCGCGGCCGGCCGGGCTGGCAAGCAGCCAGCGGACGTAGTCCCGCAGCCAGGCGACCATCGCCTTGCGATCCGCGTCGGACAGCACCTTGGCATCCACCAGGAGTCCGAGGGAATCGATGGCGACGGCGATGTGCCGGGCCTCGAGAATGCCCTCGGGCCGCCCATCGGCTTTGCCGGGCACGGCCTGGGCGTAGGTGAAGTTCGGATTCATCCGCGTGGCGGGAGCGATGAACCAGACGCGAGCCATCTCCGCGGCGTGCGTCGCATATTTTTCGTCGCCCGTGAAAAAGTAGGCCAGCGACAGGGTTTCAATGGCGTTGCCCATCTTCGCGATCCGTGGACCGTCATTGGCCCGGGGATCGCGGCTCTCGGGGTTGCGCTCGCCGTCGCGGCGGACATAGGGCCTGCCACCCGGCTTCGTCGGATCGGGCCAGAAATACGGCGCGAGGCTCATATAGTCGTGCCGGTCGCCGCTGGGCGGAGCCTGTTCCTTCTCCGTCACCGACGGCGGCGGAATCTCCAGCGCCTCGTCAGCCGTGGCGACGAGATTCTTGACCGCCCGCTGGAGGCTTTTGTCTCCCGCAGCGAGCCGCTGCCGGGCCTTCAGGAGCGACCCCGGTTTAGCGCCGTAAAACCGCGGAACCTTGGCCGACGTGGAGTCGTCGTCGGCAGCGATGGCCGCTCGGGATGCGCACGCCACAGTCGCCACCCACGCGGCCAGCACAACGACAAGCACTTGAACCGCACGCTTCCCGCGGCGGGTGCACTGCTCGCGGTTCGGGAGCCCATCCATGTCGAGCACGAGCTTACCAAAACGCTCGTACCAAAGCCGCCGCCCGACGAACTGCCAGCGATCGGCATCCACCCCCTGTGAAGGCCGCGGTATCGCGAAGGACCCTGGGCCGCACCCCATCGACTGCTCGACACCGGAAAACACACGATCTGGTCGATCGCTACGTCCGGGCCGTCCAGCCGTAGGGCACGTAGCGGCACTCGAGGGTGCCGTCGTGGCAGAGGTCGACCACCGCGTAGCCGAAGTCGGTGCCACGGTGCTTCCCCTTCCACCAGCTCGCCGACACGGCGCCGTTGCAGAGGTAGGTCACACCGCCGAAGTCGATCCGCTCGACGATGTGGAGGTGGCCGCTGAGGCAGGCCTTCACGTTTGGATGCCTCGCGAAGAGTGCCTGGAACTTCGGGTGATCGACGTGCACGAGTCCACCCGACAGCGCAAACGACGGCTTGCCGTCCTTGCCTGGTGCGCCGGCTGCCGCGGTGGCCAGCGGGTGCACCGAAAGGATCGGGATGTGCGACACGATCAGCACCGGCGTCGTCGCCGGGACGGCGGCCAGATCCCTCTCGAGCCAGTCCCACTGGGCGTCGTCGAGCGTGCCGATGTAGCCCTCCCCGTGGGGAAACACGCTATCGAGAAGCACCACGTGCCAGCCGCCGCGATCGAAGCTCTCGTAGGGCAGGGCCCGACCGAACTGCTCGCAGGCCCACGCCTTGCCATAGAGCGGCTCCGCGCCGGTGGTCTTGGCCTTCGACTTCGTCCAGCCCCAGACGTCGTGATTGCCGACCACGCTCCGCATCTCGAGCGAGCAGGCGTCGGCCTTCACCTTCTTCCAGAGATCCCACTGGGTCTGCGTGCGGTCGCGGCCCGCCTCCATGCAGTCCATGATCGTGTCGCCACCCGTGATGATCAGATCGACTGGCTCATCCCCCCGCTCGGCGAGCGACTGCACGTGGGCGAAGCAGGAGGCGAGACCCTTCGCGCTCTCGAGTTCGGGCTGGATGTGAATGTCGGTGAGGTGGGCGATCCGAAAGGGCCGCCGCCCAGCCGACACCTCCGCGGCAGTCGTGGAGGCGAGCAGTGCTTGAGCGGAGCCGAGGCCGGCGAGGCCGGCCTTCACGAGCGAACGACGGGTGAGCATCGATAAATCTCCTCTGATGGCTGGAAACCGGGGATGTTTCCGCTGACTGTCACCGCGGCGACCGCGGCGGGCACCGCTCGTATTCCCAGAGCCGATCCTCCCACGCATCCCAGAACACCTGAGCCAGAAGCGCGATGATCTCCTCGCTCGGGGGCGACCCGAGCCGCCGACCCATGACGATCGTAATGGCTCCCCGCAGGCCGAGGCGAGCGAACTCGGGATCGTGCACGACGAAGTCCATCAGTTCGTTGACGGCGTCAACGGTGAACCCGGGTTCCGCGAACAACGTCGATGCCTGCGCAACCATGGCGAAAACCTCCTCGGTAGCGGCATCACCCCGGCCGCCTGAGAGCAGAGTGCACCAGGTGATGATGAGAATTTGATGTCCCGCGAGGTCATTTCACCGGGTGGTGCATGAGTTTTCCGTGAGCGTCGTGCCTTGGCCGACAGGGTAGGCTAGAACCCGCGGCTCATTTGGCACGATACCGCCGCTTTTCCCGACAGCTGAGGTCGTCCCGTGAATCGCCGTCTTCTCGTTCTGGTGGGGCTCGTCGCGATGATGGGGCCGACGACCCTCACCTCCGGCCTCGCTGCCGAAGGGCCGTCACCCCGCACGCCGGGGCCCCAGCCCGATGGATCGGTGATGCTGCCGAACCAGTGGTCGCTCCGCCCGGCAGGCCGGCAGGTCGGCGTCGGCGACTTCCCCGCGTCGATCGCCATGCACCCCAACGGGCGGCACGCCGTCGTCCTGCATTGCGGCCACGGCCCGCACGAACTCGCCGTGCTCGACGTCGTGGAGCGGAAACTGCTCTCGCAGACCCGGCTTGAAGAGTCGTTCCAAGGGCTCGCCTTCTCCCGCGACGGCGACCGGCTCTGGGTGTCGGGAGGCGCCGCGGAAACGCTCCTCCGCTTCCGGTTCGTCGAGGGCACGCTGGTGCCCGACGGCTCCGTGGCCCTGCGAGACGCGAAACTGCGAGGAATCCCCTGCGGCATCGAGGTCGCGGATGCCGACGGCACGGTCTATGTCGCCAATGTCTGGGGACACTCGATCTCCCGGATTCGCTTCGCCGCGGACGGGGCCGCCCCGGTCGTGGACGAACTCCTGCTGACCGACACCGCGCCGGCGCCCGGCCCCGCGATTCCCGATTCCCCGGAACCGTCGATCACGAAGCGGGCCGACGCGCTGCTCGACAAGGCCGTCGCCGACGCCCCGTACCCATGGACCTGCGTGGCTGATGACCGCCGCGGCCGGCTCTACGTGTCGCTCTGGGGCCAGGCGGCCGTGGCGGTGATCGACACCACGCAGTGGAGCATCGTGCAGCGCATCGCCGTCGAAGACCATCCCAACGAGATGGTGATGTCGCCCGACGGCACGCGGCTGTTCGTGGCGAATGCGAACCGCAACAGCGTGTCGGTGATCGACCTCGACGCCGGCAAGACGACCGAAACGCTCGTCGCCACACTCTCGGCCGACGCCCCGCCGGGCAACACCCCCAACTCCCTGGCGATCTCGGCGGATGGTTCGCGGCTCTTCGTCTCCAATGCCAACATCAACGCCCTGAGCGTCTGGGACGTGGCGGAGCAGGGCAGGGCGCGAAGCCTGGGCTTCATTCCGGTTGGCTGGTATCCGACGGCCGTCCGGCTCTCCGCCGACGGCGCGCGGCTGCTCGTCGCCAACGGGAAGGGGGTGATCTCCGACTCCAACCGCAACGGACCCCGGCCGGGATACGATCCCGACGCTCCCACGCCCGACTACATCGGGGGCTTGTTTGATGGCACCGTGTCGTTCATCGATCTTCCGGAAGACACCTTCGAGAAACGGATGCACGCCTGGACGGCCCGCGCGTTCGCCTGCCGTCCGCCCCGGGCCGACGACGTGTTCACGGCCGAGGAGCTGGAGGGTCATCCGATTCCTCTCCAGCCCGGCCAGCCGAGCCCGATCACCCACGTGATCTACGTGGTCAAGGAGAACCGCACCTACGACCAGGTGTTTGGCGACATGCCGGAGGGACACGGCGATCCCACCCTCTGCCTGTTCCCCGAACGCGTCACACCAAACCATCACGCGCTCGCGCGGCAGTTCGTCCTGCTCGACAACTTCTACGTGGAGAGCGAGGTCAGCGCCGACGGCCACGAATGGTCGATGGGCGCCTACGCCACCGACTTCGTGGAGCGTCACTGGCCGCTCTCCTACGGCCACAACAAGCGGAAGAAGTTCACCTACCCGAGCGAAGGCAACTTCGAGATCGCCCGCCCGGCGGGGGGCTACATCTGGGACCGGGCGATCGCGGCCGGGGTCAGCTTCCGCAGCTACGGGGAGTGGGTCGACAACGGCCCCACGCCCGATGCCCCCGGAAAGCCGAAGGCCAAGGCCCTCGAAGGCCGGATCGACCCACTGTTTCGCAGCTTCGACCAGGAGTATTCCGATCTCAAGCGGGCCGACCGCTTCATCGCCGAACTCTCGCGATTCGAGAAGGAGGGCGACATGCCACGGCTCCAGATCGTCCGCCTGCCCAACGACCACACGAGCGGCGCCAAGCCCGGCTCGCTCACGCCGACAGCGTTCGTCGCCGAGAACGATCTCGCCCTCGGCCGCGTCGTGGAGGCGGTGAGCCGCTCGAAGTTCTGGCCCACCACGGCG